>JAQBPP010000381.1 GCA_028287455.1 Bacilli bacterium
GAAGCAAGCTGGGAGGCTCTCGTCGACGCGATTTATTTCCTCTTGCTGTCTAAACAGGACGATCAGCAATTGCAGACAGCCAATTAAGATTTCCTTGCAGTCTTTTCTGGGAACAAAAACCAACAACGCCACGAGCGCGCTTGTTGGTTTTTGTTATTTTTAAAGCAGCTGAAAAAATATGGGTTCCTTTCGACGCGACTTTTGCCAGCAACAGGAGCTAGAAAGGAACCCATATTTTTTCCAGATCACTTATGAGCAGCGATGCGCTAAAAACAGTCACGCATAAATAAAGTAGTCGCATTTGTTTATTACTATAGAAATGAGCAATTTGCGAGCCGTGCCACGCCGCGATAAAACAGTACATGAGCGACATTAGCTCCCAAAATGTAAACTGAAAGCCCAATTTCCAATGTTCCAGCAAAGCTGCGGCGTTCAACAGGACCGCTGCGAGTTGAGCAGTCGGCACTGCGGTTGCTAAATCGGCTTTTAAGCGGTGGACAAACCACCCTGTAAAATACAAACTGCCGGATATGCCGGTGGCCGCGGACAATAACCCGATCGCAAAGTGGATGAATGCGTCTTGTGGACTTATGCTTGATTCTGTTGACCAACTGGTGACAGCAGTTTTTGTGTCTTGTGCGACGGCAGGTGCCAGCTGCATGATGAAACCCGTTCCGAGCAGTGATACACTGGCAAGTAAACAGATCAACCAGAGGCAGTCCGTGTAGAGTTCGGATGTTGTGAGCAAAGTACCGACAAACGTGCCAGGCAGTGCCAACAGAGCGCTGCGTGCAGCAGGAAGCAAATGAACCCTGCGGTAGCGCGATTCAACGCCGATGCTGGCAATGGATGTCAGCGTGTTCACCGATTCTGACAGAGCTGTTGAGGATGAAGCGGTCAGTGAAAAGAAGTGAATCAGCACTGGCACAAGTACATAGCCAGGTCCAAGCAAGGTGACGGAGGACAGGAATCCAATCCATGTAAAAATTAGAATGAGCGCCCACGGGGTCTCCAGTTTGAAGACCTCCTTAAACCTAAATTGCACCAGACATAGTTTGATTTGTACTCGGAAATTGGAACTGGTACAGTACAAAGGTATGTCCACTCTAGGCTCGCTAGACCGATGTGGTAGTATGGAGGGGAGTCCTTCAGCGCCTACAAGGGGGGGAAGAGGATCGCAGAGTTAAAAATGAATCGGGATAAACAAGGGGCACAAGCCGCCTGGATCTCAGTAGTGTCCAATCTAATTCTAACTCTATTGAAGTTAGCTGTGGGAACGTTTGCAGCCAGTCAGGCACTTATTGCAGATGGGATTCATTCTGCAGCTGATGTCGTCGCGTCAGTGGTAGTGCTGATTTCCATGGCGGTTGCTGGCCGTCCTGCGGATGAAGAGCACCCGTATGGCCATGGCAAGGCAGAAGTGATCGCCTCACTGCTCGTTGCGGGGCTGCTGATCGGAGCGTCGATTGAAATTGCCATCACGGGCATCAGGTCGCTTGGTCAGCCAGCTACGGCACCCGCGTTGCTTTCGCTTGGCACAGCTGCCTTTTCCCTGATAGCCAAACAAACGTTATACGTTTATACATATAGGTTAGGGAAACGTTTGAACAGTCAAGCACTCCTTGCCACCGCCGTTGATCATCGCGCTGATGTAGCTGCTTCAGGTGCCGCCGTACTGGGGATTGGCATCGCAGTACTTGGTTTATGGACCGGTAAGCCTGTTTTGTATTACGGCGATCCAGTGGCGGGAATCATTGTGGCGCTGCTGATTATCCGGTTAGCCTATGTTACTGGACGTGAAGCGATCGATACCTTGCTGGAACGAAACGTGAGCTCTGCGCTGATTGCAAGCTTTGAAGAATGCATTCGGTCAACTCCTGGCGTGCAACGGATTGACAAAATTAGAGCGCGGGATCTGGGCCACTATATTGTAGTAGACATCCGTATCGGGGTCAGCGGTGAGCGCAGCATTCAGGAAGGTCACGACATCGCAAGCAGCATCCGGGAAACGATTATGAAGCGGTATCAAGAAGTACAGGAAGTATTGATCCATATTAATCCTTGGTATGACCAGCGCCAAAGCTAACCTGAGCCGGGGGAGGAGCGGTTAGGATGCGTGACTTTGCTCAATTGCGTCAGGGTATATCCAGTGCGTCTACAACGAAAGAGCTTCTGTGTGCCCATCAAACATTAGGCAGCGTTTTTGACAGCCTTTCTGCTGAGGCTGTGCCGATCAGAGCACTTACTGGCTATGTGCAAGCTGTTCATGATGACCTGTTTCGCAGATCAATAGAACTAACGCTGCTGGAGTTCGCCGAACAGGGTTTGTCGATACCGCCTACCAGTTATACCTGGTTTGTATTGGGTTCTGGTGCGCGCGGAGAGCAAACGCTTTGGACAGATCAGGATCATGCGCTGATTTATGAAACGATTCCGGGTCAGGAAAACGAAGTTGACGCTTATTTTACGCTGTTCGCTGAACAAGTGGTTCAGAATTTAGCTTCAGCGGGATATCCACTTTGTCCTGGTTATGTGATGGCTACCAATCCGCGCTGGCGCGGCACGCTGGGTGACTGGCAGAAACGCATGGGTGACTATTTAGCCTATCCGGATTGGGATAATGTGCGTTTTTTGCTGATCGCAGCCGATATGCGCAGGGTCTATGGGGATCAGACGCTAGGGGACTTTTTGCACGCATTGGTGATGGAGTTGATCTCGCATCGTCCGTTTCTGTTATGGATGGCGGCTGATCACGGCCTGAACCACAAAGTGGCCTTGAGTTTGTTTCAGCGCATTCAGCCTGAACTAGCTGGTGATCACAAAGGTGACATGAACCTGAAGGAAGGCCTCCATCACCAATTGGTTAATTCCGTCCGGTTGTGGGCGCTCGCGAACGACATCACAGATCCCTCTACGTTTGCCAGAGTTGAAGGGTTGAATCAGTTGGGTATTTGGGATGAACGGAGAAGCCAGCAGATTCAATCGGCCTTAGAGACATCGCTAACATTTAAATTTCGTTACCCCTCCGGATATGTTAGAATAAATAACATGGAACGGGAAGAATATGAAGATCTGTTTTCCGCTTTGAAAGTTACCAGACATCTTCAGCTTCTTACCGCGAAACAGTTTGTGAAACCAGGGGGTTAATCGGGATGGACTGGAACCGGGCAGGGGTGTTTTCGAGATTGCTTGGCAAAAGCCGCGAGCTGCCTCTAACCTTGGACGGGCGCAATCTGCTCGCGCAAGCACAATATCGCCAGGCGATGCGTGAGTCACAACAGGCCTCTTTGTGGGATACACCGCTTGAGGAAATCCGATATGTAGTGGTCGATACAGAAACGACCGGTTTTAACTCTGTTTCAGACCATCTGATCTCAATTGCTGCTGTGGAAGTGCAGGGCGAACGGATGACTGGAAGGTGCATGGATACCCGTGTTTCTTTGCCTCCTGACGTCACTATTCCGCAGGTGGTTGCAGATCTGACAGGTATTACTATGACTGATCTGCATGGCGCGCCTGGTCCAATCGAGGCGGTGAGACAGTTTATCGATTTCTTGGACCAAGATGTTCTAATTGCTCACTTTGCCAAGCATGATCTACTGTTCATTAATAAATATTTGCGGCAGGCCGGTTTTTCCGACATTGAAAATCGTGTTCTGGATACTGCGAACCTATACAGCAGCCTGCATAAATCATCCCCTCGTCACCCCGCATTGGAAGAACTGTTGATCCGCTATCAAGTCACCATCGAATCCAGACACACCGCTTTAGGAGATGCCTCGATGACTGCGCGCGCGTGGCAGAAATTAATGCTTGATCTTAGGCAGCATGAGATTCGAACTTTGGGAGATACTTTGGAGTTATTGGTTACAAAATGATAAGTAACCTGACAAGTTTGCTTATAAAAATAAAAAAACCTAAATAATAAGTTAATATTGTCAAGTATTCTAACGTATGTTAAACTATCTTCCATACAAGTGGTGTTCGCGGCAAAACATACCGCTATATGTAATGTAATATTACATATATGGATGTGTGTGACGCTCGCAACACTATACCAAGGTTAGAAATTGGGGAGGTAGTTAGAAATGCCAACAATTCAGGATTTGATGCAAGGAGCAGACACTATCTGGGTAATAGTCGCAGCTGTATTCGTATTTCTGATGCAGGCGGGTTTTGCTCTGTTGGAAGCAGGTTCTACCCGCATGAAGAATGCTGGACACATTGCGGGCAAACAGATTCTTAGCTTCGCCATTGTATCATTGGTGTTCTGGGCAGTTGGATTTGCTATTGCCTTTGGAACGGGCAATAGTTTCATGGGCACTGCAGGATGGTTTATGCAAGTAACAGAAGACCAGGCAAACACAGTGTTCGCCTCCCTGAAAGCTTCTGATGTTCCGCTCGGTGCCAAATATTTGTTCGAGGTCGTATTTGCCGGTGTTTCTCTGGCAATTATGTGGGGGGGCCTTGCAGAACGTGCCAAGTTAGTCGTTTACTTCCTGTTTGGCATCGTGTTCTCTGCGCTCATCTATCCGGTTATTGGTCACTGGGTATGGGGTGGAGGGTGGTTAACATC
>JAQBPP010000384.1 GCA_028287455.1 Bacilli bacterium
TCGGAGCGGCAGAAGAGGATGAAGAACCACTGGAAAACTTTCCGGACTGGCAAAGAGAGAGTATCCTAGAAGCAATAAAAATTATAGAGGATGAAAACGAGACTTATCTCGATTTCACACTAAGAAACGAATACGATGAGTATGAACTGTTAGAAAAATTTATCGAGACAATAAGCGAAGAAAGGATTCGGGATGAATTGTTTGGCGAGATTCAAGGGTAAGGGGCATTCAGAAGATTCAAAGACGCGATTATACAATGCGACATCGAAAAACAATGGTATGATTTCAAGGGAAAAGAGATAAGGGCATTAGTTATTGAATGGTGCGCAGAGAAGGATCTTCCAATAGAGGAATGACGTGAGTACGCACTGTTTCCTGACGCGGATGAGGCACCAGAGTTGGAAGAAATAACTGAGTAAACCGGTTAGAATTCTTTTGCAGGAAAATGGTTCACACCGAAATATCCCGCTTGGTAAAAGAAATCCATCCGATGCTATAAAAGAGGGCAAAATAAACGGCCATCAAGGCGATGGAAAATCGGATTGACATGCCTGGCACGAGTGGATTGCCGTTCAAATAGTGTGTCATGTCCATGTTTACGAATAACACATATTTCTCCCATTGATATTTGCCGAGTAAAGTGGTTAGATATTCTCCGAAAAAAAGGAAAAACAGAGAAAGTGAAATGGCCAGCGAACTGCTTCTGGTCAGCGCAGACAGCATAAAAGCTATCGTACTGATCATGAGCAGAACGGGTGCTTTGAGTAGAAAGGCTGCACATGCGTAACCTGCATAACTCATCATGACCACATTGCCTGACGGAACTGCATAAAAATAAGGTTCACTGCCCCCGTTCACTCCAAAAAACAGGCCGCCGCCGATCAAGAGGGAACTGATGAAAATCAATAAAATGCTCATCAGTCCAAACCAGCAGACAGCCAAAAATTTCGCCAGCATAATTTTGCCTCGCGAGATCGGCCGGATCAGCAAGAGTTTGATCGTTCCCCAAGTAAACTCAGTTGCCAACATATCGCCAGCTAGGATCACTGTAAAAATGGTCGCCAAAATAATTTGATTTGAAGCATCCCCAATAAACTTCCAAACGCTATAGTCGGTGGGAGGTTGATTATGTTCGATGAAATATTTATTTTGGATGAATTCAACTTGCAATAATTGTTTCGACTCTCGAGTCAACTGTGGAGCTGCGAGTTGGCTTTGAATGTAGTCATTTTGCTGGATCAGTTGTTGCTTCCAATCGTTGTTGATCACTTTCGTTTTCATGCTGAACATGAATGTGGCTTGCAGAAGCACCGCAATCAATAAGATTCCAAACATGACCCAAGTCCTGGAGCGGCGATAAATTTTGAGATTTTCGTTGCGGATTTGTTTAAACATGGCTGCTGCCCCCAGTCATTTCGAGGAAAGTATCTTCCAGTGTTTTCGAGAGGGTTCGAATTCCATAGACTTTGAAGTCATGGTTCACAAAAAGATCATTCAACTGAGCAATTTGTTCTCGCGACAAATTCAACTGAACAGATAGATGATTGAGGACAAATGGGATCTTTTGCTGAACTAAGAGTTGTTCAGCCTCAGCAATCGGTTCCACATCAAATAAAACGATCTGCCCCGTTAAGTCGTTTGAAATCAGCTCACCCATCGAGTGTAGTCCAATTAACTTCCCATGCTGCAGGATGCCTACTTGGTCGCACATCAGCTCCATTTCTGATAAAAGGTGACTGGACACCACCACTGTGATTCCTTCCGACTTGGCCAGAAAACGCAGGTGGTCACGCAGTTCACGAATTCCGGCAGGGTCAAGTCCATTGGTTGGCTCGTCCAGTATGATCACGGAAGGCCGGTGCAGCAGGGCTTGCGCTAATCCAAGCCGCTGCCGCATTCCTAGTGAGTAAGTTTTCACTTTGTCATGAATACGATCGTCTAAACCAACGAGCGAGACCACCTCTCTGATCCGTTCCCTCTGTACATCAGGATGCATACGTGAAAAGTGAAGAAGGTTGTCATAACCGGTCAGAAACTTGTATAATTCAGGGTTTTCCACAATGGCCCCTACTTGTCCAATGGCTTGTTCAAACTGGGAAGTGATATCGTAACTGTTAATCAATATTTCGCCTTCCGTTAATGACATTAAGCCAACCATCATTCGAATGATAGTGGTTTTACCAGCTCCGTTGGGCCCTAGCAAACCAAAAATTGTCCCTTTTGGAATTTCCAAAGATAGATTATCCACAATTGTTTTCTTGCCAATTCTTTTTGACAGATTATGAATTTGTATGGCTGGAATAATGGGAATCCCTCCAATTCAAGACTATTATCAATATACACAAAATTGCTTTGAAAGATAGGACAGTTGTTCGATGGGAATACGAAAAACTTACACAAGATCTCCAAGACAAGTGATGCCGAGTAATCAATTGAATCTTGCTCTCCCTGATAGGCACTAATGGATATTGTATTTATGATGGAGCTCCCTGAATTCATGTATGGCAGAGCAGCTCATGCCTAATATCGCCTGGAATGGTAACGCAACGACGTCCGTACTTGTTGACGTAGAACATCGTATCTTGCGCATCTACATCATCAATAGTCTCATTATGCATGTAACGGAGGAAGCAGAGTACGGATTGCCGAATGTGGACGTGTTAATGCGTATTTTATGTTGAAAACGCAAACATAAAACTGTTGTATATATATTAGTAACCTGTTATATTTTGCTCATAACTATAATTATCCATAATATTCGTGTTAATTCCCTTTCGTTAAGTGTCAAATTAATTCAATTTAGAATCTGTTATATAAGTTCAGGGATATCTGTTTACATATTTTACGTTTTCGACATAGTTAAAACCATTTCAGTTGATGATCAATCAAAAAGAGGTGGTCTTGAAAATGAATAGTGTTATCCTAGGCGAAAAAAAGGCAAATTTTGTACAACGAAAAGGATATTTGTTAAAGATCTACTTTTGGATATTATCTTTCTTGAAACCGTACAAATGGCATTTGCTTTGCCTAATTTTGTGTAGCATTTCTATCGCTGTACTGGAGATGTTGATCCCCAAATTCTTACAATACTTTATTGATGTGATATTACCTACGCGAAATATGAAACTATTTGGAACACTTGTTGTGGGGTTACTTGTAGTGTTATGCATTTTGCTAATTATGTCAGCTTTAAAAAACAATTTACAAAGAAACATCAGAGAAAGGGCTGCAAGAGATTTACAGTTATCTGTTTTTCAAAAGTTAAGAGATTTGGGTTTTTCTTATTACGAGAACCATCCCACTGGTGAGACGTTATCGTTACTAAATGCTGAGGTATCAGCAGTTCAACAAATATACAGATCACATTTCCCTGATATGGTTCAATACATACTCTTCATTATGGTGATGGTGGGTATAATGCTTCAAACAAACTGGAAACTTGCCCTAATCACTATTCCGAGTTTTTTGCTTTATTATCTGATCGTTCCTTATGCAGCGAAGAGGAAGTCTTTATGGTCGAAAGATAGGGCACAGAATAAAACAGAATTAAATAAAAGGCTTTATGATAGCTTTTCCGCTTTACCTGAAATTCGTGCTTATGGAGTAGAAACATGGGATTTAAAATCTATCATTGAAAGGGTATTGAAGTACGCTAACAGTGATGTGAAGGCGTATTTCTATTCATTTTTGGAAGGTGCAGTACAATATCTATCCTTTTCTTTAGGCATGATTATTTTATTGATATATGGTTCTGTTTTGGTTAGGGAACGATCCATTAGTATTGGTGAATATGTAGCTTATCAGTCTTACTATGTCATGGCAATGGGTTACTTCATGGTTATGATTACCTCCGCGGTTCAACAAAGTGTTCTAATGTATCAGGCGGAAAAGCTGAAACTTTTCATGATGCAAACAGCCGATATAAAAGAACCCGCCATTCCCAAATATTTAACCTCTGTTCGTGGCGAATTGTCATTTCAAAATGTGCATTTTGGCTATCCAACAGCACCGAACTTATTTAATGGGTTTAACTTATATGTACAGCCTGGTGAGAAAATAGCCATAGTTGGCACGAGTGGAAATGGTAAATCAACGTTATTCAAGTTAATCGGCAGGTTTTATGATCCAATGCAAGGTAAAATTTGTATGGATGGTATTCCAATAAATGAACTTTCACTGTCGCAGCTGCGAGATTCAATCGGTTTTGTTTTCCAGGAAAACTTCTTATTTGGAAAATCGATTAAAGAAAATATCCGCTTTGGAAACCCAGATGCAAGCGATGATGAAATTACTCAGGCTGCTAAAGCTGCAAATGCTCATGAGTTCATCGTTCAGTTAGCTGATGGATATCACACATATATTGGAGAACGAGGTATAAAACTCTCAGGTGGACAGAAGCAACGCATTGCGGTTGCACGCATGATAGTAAAAAATCCAACCATCATTTTATTGGATGAAGCAACAGCATCATTGGATTATTTGAACGAACGAGAGGTTCTGACAGCAATAGATGCACTAATGGAAGGGAAAACGACGTTGACCATTGCGCACCGGATATCCTCAATTGCTCATTATGACCGTATTATCGTAATCGACCAAGGAAGTATAGCTGAGTCAGGGAATTATGAGCAGTTGATCAAGAAAAGAGGAATCTTCTATCAACTGCTGGAGGGTGAATCCAGGGAAGAGGTGGATAGAAATGTCTAACTTTAAATGGGTATGGCAACGAGTATCCACATTGAAGTGGAAGTATTTAATCCTTTTTTCATTTATAATGATTGAAGCCCTCTCTACCTATACAACAATGTTTCTTGGAAAATATGTAATCGATGATGTATTCATAAAAGGTGAATACAAATACTTACCAATTCTTGTAGTACTTTCTGCCTTATCCATTGTTATTTACTCTGCTTGTCATATGTTTAACGGTACTTATAAAATCAATATTAAAAACTATATTTCTCGAATTTTTATTGATGAGTTTATGCGACACATTTACCAAATGGAGATAAAATCTTACCAAAACCAGCGATCAGGGAAACTCATTCAAAACCTCACAGGTGACGTGGAGAGTGTATCTGTCGCATTTTCACAGAGTATTCCAAATGGAATTCAGCAAGTTTTTAGTTTACTACTTTTACTCATTACCCTTGGTATTGCCTTTCCGATTATTCTCCTTGTCATAATCATTATTAGTCCCTTGTACATCATTTTAGGTAAACATTTTGGACCGAGATTAAAGGCGAAGGCAAAAGATGTTCAAGAAATGCGTTCACAGTTAATTGTGCATTTAGAGGAGAGTATATCTGGCACACGAGAAGTCATTGCCTTTAATCGAATGAAATGGGAAACAGATATTTATAACCGGCTGTTTTCAGGCTTTTTTACAAAAGTAATGGAGGAAGGCAAACTAACCAACAAACAATTATTTTATAGTGAACCAATCAAACGTGGGGTCAGCCTAATTGTACTTATTTATGGTGGTTTTCGGGTCATGCAGGGTTCCATTTCATTAGGGATGTTTTGGGTTATCTATAGTTTTTGTTCGAATCTAATGAGGTCAGTCCAGGGCGTGTATCAATTTGTAATGGGTTTACCAGGTATGATGTCAAACGTGGAACGTTTAAGGGGAGTAATGGATGAAAAAAACCAGTCTGATGGAGTTTTACCTCTGAACGATCCTATCCAAGAGCTGCAGTTTCAAAACGTGATGTTTAAATACGAAGAGGATAGGATGCATGTATTACAAGATGCAGTATTTTCAGTTCCGGTTGGTCGAAAAGTGGCGTTGGTTGGAGCAAGTGGTGGAGGGAAATCCACCATTGCACAGTTGCTAATACGATTTTTTGATCCGACAGGGGGGAATATTTTGGTCAACAGTATTCCCTTAAATCAAATCAAGAGAAGTGATTGGAGACAAAAAATCAGTATTGTATTTCAGGATACGTATCTTTTTCCAGACACAATTAAAAATAACTTACTTCTGGGTCGTCACGTATCAGAAGATGCATTGTTCCAAGCTTGTAAAATAGCACAAATCCACGATACAATTACATCTCTACCTGACGGCTACAACACCGTACTTGGTGAACGTGGGATGACGATGTCGGGTGGGCAAAAGCAGCGTCTAGCGATAGCAAGATCAATAATAAGTAATGCGGAGATTCTAATATTAGATGAAGCGACATCAGCGTTGGATTTTGAAACAGAGCGTCAAGTACAAAAGAATTTGGATGAGTTAAGAAAAGGGAAAACGACTGTAATAATTGCCCATCGTTTATCTACTGTTCAAAATGCGGATCGTATTTTCGTAATTGATCATGGGAAAGTAGTTGAGGAAGGAGTGCATGAAGAGTTGTTAGCAAGAGATTCGATTTATAAACAATTAATCGAAGCTCAGATGACACACTCATACCAATGAATGAAGCTTCTATTTCATGTCATAACGATTCGGATTACTCAGTTCCTCGGGCGGAAAGTTCCTCTTGGGGGGAACTCAATCACTGCTGAAGTTTGTTTAGTATTTAAAAATATAAAGAAGAAGGTGGGCAAGTGGAACGGATTTCGCCGTGACTTTTGCCTGCAACCGGAGCAAGAAATCCGTTCCACTTGCCCACCTTCTTCTCTATTATTTAAAAACCAAACAAATTTTGGCAAGATTCTGCGTTTCCCCCCAAGCAGGAAGTTTCCCACCCGAGTCGAATATTGTTAATTCATTGTAAGCTGCGTAAGGGGAGTTACAATGTCAGTGCCGGATGAATATCAGTGGTTCACGGAGCAGGTATTTCGCACGCTGAACATCGATTTAAACAAATATAAACGCGGTCAGATGGAACGACGATTAATTGCGTTAAGGACCAAGTACGGATGCCCCGATTTCTATGCGTTTTTTGAAGGCATGGTACAATCAAAAGAAATACAGGACGCTTTCCTGGACCGAATGACCATTAACGTTTCAGAATTTTTTCGCAATGCAAACCGATGGGATGTACTTCGCCAGCGTATTTTACCGGAGTTCTGTCAGCGTGGAAAACCTGTCGAGATCTGGTCTGCTGCGTGTTCGACTGGAGAAGAACCCTACTCGCTGGCCTTGCTGGCCTGCGGGATGAATCCACAAGTTGAGGTTTCGATTCTGGCAACGGATATCGATGAAACCGCACTTGCCAGAGCGCAAGAAGGCATCTATCCGGACAAGGCGCTGCATGACCTGCCCGCAGGACTATTGGAGCGGTATTTTACGCGTTCAGGTGAAGGGCGTTATCAGATTTCAAGGGAATTGCTCAAGCGAATCACCTTTAAGAAGGCCAATTTGCTGGAGGATTCTTTTGGAGTTGACTTCGATTTGATCGTCTGCCGAAACGTGTTGATCTACTTTCAGGAACAAGCGAAGGACATGCTGTATCATAAATTTTCAACTGCTTTGCGCCCAGGAGGAATCCTCTTTGTCGGGTCCACCGAGCAGATCTTCAATCCTGGTCGGTTCAATTTTTCAGTGTACGATACATTTTTTTATCAAAAAGTGTAGTTTTTTGGTATGCTTAGACTATGAACCCCGTTCATACTAAGAGAAAAGGGGTGGAGAGAAATGCGCACACAATACAATCGTAAAGACAAAAGCGCTCCTTTGCGCAGGGACGTTCGAATCCTGGGTAATATTCTGGGATCTGTTTTGGTTGACCAAGGTGGACCAGAACTGTTGGAATGGGTAGAAGTGATCCGGCAGCTCGCCAAGTCCATGCGAAACGGCGAGAATGATCAGAATGTTTTTGTGGAAAAAATAGCGGAAATTCCTGAGTCGCAGCGCACTTCAGTCATCCGGGCATTTTCGGTTTACTTCCAATTGGTCAATATTGCAGAACAAAATCACCGGGTGAGACGTCGACGTGAGTATGAGCGTGACAAAACGGAACGCAGTCAGCGTGACACAATGTCCGGTGCATTGATGCATTTGCAGCATGCCGGCGCCTCCGAGGAAGTCATGGAGCAGCTGCTTGCGAAGCTTGGTATTGAACTAGTGCTGACAGCTCATCCCACAGAAGCCACAAGACGGACACTGCTTGACAAGCACGCTCAGATCGAAAGCTTGATGGAGCGTTATGATACGATCGATTTGACTCCGCGGGAAAAAAGCCGGTGGGAACGCCAGTTAGTGGCTGATGTAGTCAGCCTGTGGCAAACTGACGCCATTCGCAGCCGGAAAATCACGGTGCTTGATGAAGTGCGCAATGGCCTTTACTATTTCGACCACGTTCTGTTTGAAGTGCTCCCGGAAATTCATTTGGAAATGGAAGAGCAATTGAACGCAATTTACAAGCGGACGGATGGCTGGAAGGTGCCCGGATTTCTGCACTTTGGCTCCTGGATGGGCGGCGACCGGGATGGCAATCCGAATGTAACTGCCGATATTACTTTTGCTACCCTGTTATTGCATTTCGAAATGGCGATGGCGAAATACGATGCCAGTTTGTATGAGTTAGGCCGTGTTTTATCTCAAACCTTGTCTGTTGTAGGGATTTCCAATGAACTGCGCGGAAAAGTGGATGCTAATTCTTCAGAGCCTTATCGCGCCTTTATTGCACAAATTCGCGCTAAATTAGCCAATACTCGACTGGCGATCCAAGAACAATCCCAGCAGCACGACTTTTATCGTGAGCCGAAGGAGTTTTGGAATGACGTTCGTTTGATTGCTGATTCGCTCGCACAGCATCAAGGGCAGCTGATCGTGGAGAATCATTTGAAGCCGCTGCTGCGCCAGATTGAATTGTTCGGATTTCACATTGCTGCACTGGATATTCGTCAGCATTCAGGCATTCATGAAGAGGCTTTGCAAGAGATCGGGTCTTTGATTGGCTGGCGTGTCTACAGTGAAATGTCAGAAGAGCAGAAAATTGAACTTTTGACAGATGAGCTGAGAAATGTACGTCCTTTGTTAAATCCACATCAGACGTTGACTCCGAAAACAACTGAAACACTCAAAGTGTTTCATACGATCCGCTCAGCCCAAGAGCGCTTTGGCCAGAATTCAGTTCAGAATTACCTAATTTCGATGACTGCAGGTGTGTCCGATATCCTCGAAGTATTGGTATTGGCTAAACAAGCAGGGCTTTTTGTGGCAAGCGGGGATCAGGTGCTCCAAACTAACCTTGATGTGGCGCCGCTGGTAGAAACGATTGAAGATTTGCGTGCGGGGGCTGCCATGCTGGAGCGACTGCTGCAAATCCCGGTTTACCGCAACCACTTGCAGGCCCGCGGCAATCTGCAGGAGGTCATGTTAGGATACTCTGATTCAAATAAAGATGGCGGCTACTTAACGGCCAATTGGGAATTATACAAGGCTCAGCGTGCAATGATCGACGTGGCTTCACGCTATGGGATCTCGATTAAGTTTTTCCACGGCCGCGGCGGTGCTTTAGGTCGGGGGGGCGGTCCGATTGAACGCAGCATACTGGCCCAACCGCCTGAAGCGCTATCGGGCATGGTTAAAATTACTGAGCAGGGAGAAGTGATTTCCCAGCGGTATTCTCACAGCGGAATCGCGCTCAGGTCGCTGGAAAAGGCAATTTCCACCGTTATTACTGCGAGTTATGACGCTGAAATGTCCTCGAGAATTGAGCAGGAGCTGAAGTGGGCTCCCCTGCTTGAGCAAATGTCCCAGGTGTCGATGGACAAATATCAGAGTCTCGTTTATGGTGACCCGGATTTTCTGACGTATTTCTATCAATCCTCGCCTCTGGAAGAGATTACTGCTCTGCAAATTGGCTCTCGTCCGGCGAAAAGGAATAATTCCGCCCGTATTCAGGACCTGAGGGCAATCCCCTGGGTGTTTTCATGGACGCAGAATCGGCACCTATTGCCTGCTTGGTATGGATTAGGCACTGCTTTTGCACAGGTCTCCGAGAGGCATCCCGACCTGCTGCAAATCTGCAAACAGATGTATCGCACCTGGCCGTTTTTCCGCGCGCTGCTGGACAACGCACAGATGGCGCTGGCTAAAGCCGATATGATGATTGCCAAAGCGTATTCTGCACTGGTAGAGGATGAAGTAGTGCGCAAACGGATATTTGCGATGGTGGAAGCTGAATTTGCTTTGACCAAACAATTCATTCTGTCAGTGTGTGAGATTAATGAGGTGCTGGAAGGCAATCCCGTTGCGCGTTCCATCACATTGCGCAACCCTTATGTGGATCCGCTTAGCTATCTGCAGGTCCATTTGTTAAGAGAACTGAGGTCAGCAAGGAGCAATGGAGAAGATCATGAACATCTTGTTAAAGAGGTATTATTGACCATAAATGGAATTGCTGCAGGATTGCGCAATACAGGTTGAGGCATAATGAGTTTAACGTTGGCGCTCATAGAGACTCCTGTGAGCGTCGTTTTCTATCTGCACTAAATACAGATTATGGGTGGCGTGTGTAACATGATAAAATGCACCGATTGTTATGAATTAAATGAAGAGATGCAGACTCGCTGCGTGCGATGCGGTCGATTGCTTGACCCAGTTTCGTCTGTGCACCCCACAGCAAAAGAGGCAAACGGTGAACACAAGATCTCAAGCGACCGTAAAACAGCAGACAAATTTGAAGTACAGCATCAAGATGCTCCGAATGTGATGCGCACAGACCGCAGTGTCTATCGTCGCTAAAGGATTGGTCCAGTGAATCAGTTGCCAAGCGGTCTGGTGGAAGTCATTCGTCATCAGGTGATGCCTGAAGATGAGGGTCGCATGATCCGGGATATTATTCGTTCGCGCGTAGGCCTTTCGCGCGGCTTGATGCGAAAAGTGCTGTCATCAGGAGGTTTAAGTCTGAACGGGAGGCCCGCTTTCATGGGGAACCGGGCGCAGTCAGGCGATGTCATTTTGTTATGCGCTGAGCCCTCCTCTTCTGAAGATATTCTGCCTGAAGCACTTCCTTTAAACGTCTTTTATGAAGATGAG
>JAQBPP010000031.1 GCA_028287455.1 Bacilli bacterium
GTATTTAACAGGAATTACACATCTGAACGGCACTTACGCTGTAAATCAGCCACAGCATGGGTTCCCAATAGATTCAACAATTGCGGACAACATTCTGGCTCTTGAGCAAGACTATTCATTTCAACTGGACAATTTAAATTCTACAAATGCACCCAATTTGTCTATCAAAGTAGACGGACAAGCTGTGGTAGATCCAGCTACGGCGATCCTGAGTTATGATTCGGTGAACAATGACGAGGTGGTGCAATTTAAAACGGGCAGCTCTGGCAATACCCCGTTTTCCCAAGGAATCCACACGGTTACGTTGGTTGACAACACTGGTACTGTCATTGCTACCTTTAAAATAAACTATGTGGCTTCACCGATCATTCAGATTATGAACATAGCCAATGGGGAAATCATTACAGATACTTCCACGCAATTAAATGAAATTCATGCGAGATTCTACAATCTGACAAATACACAAATCATGGCTACCACAGTTACTTTGAATGGAACACAAGTACAAGGATCCTTCCCTGCTCCTGCAGCTGCGAGCAACGATTCTAGATTTGTACCCTTATCCGGTACACTGGCCGATTACATGAAGGCGAATCTGAAGAATGGCCAAAATTCGCTTGTCATCACGACAACTGCTGCCGGACCCAATAATACCTCGATTCCAATTACCGTTAATCTCACTTTGTATCAGTTTGCAACGTCGAATGCAAAGATCACTGTTAAAGGTCCATGGGCTTACACACAGCCCCAAAACCAAACGGGAGTGCCGCCAGTCGGCAACACCAATTCGCCTGTCAAGGATCTCAAAACTAAATTGCAGGGGAACACCTGGGTCACTACAAATGGTTATATTGTATTTCAAGCACAATTTACTACGATTCAGAACTTTAACGTTCTGGTCAACGGTAAATCAATTTTGCCGCATCAGCCTACCCTTACAAACGCAGACGATCCCAATTGGTGGGTAAGCAACTTCTCTACCACCGTAAATGGCTCGACAGCGAGCCCAAACAATTTATTAAAAGCGGCCGCCGTTACAGGTACCGGACATGATGCAAGTTATGCGACCGACGGTTCATCCTGGGTGTGGATCAGCAATGAGGATACAGTAGGAGCAAATCCGACTGTCTTCGTAGGGTTGCTGCTGCCTCAGACAGGCAATCTGGATTTAACTTTCATGGCGGATAACCTGAAAACGCAAGATGTACTCATCAGCCGCCAAACGCTGGCCTATTCCATCGTCAATCCGGCCGATCAACCGCATTATGTCAACCAAAATTTCTATGATGTTCAACTTGACGCGCCGCAAGGATCGACTGTCGTGATCGGCAAGCTGCCCACGAATAGTACTCCTTCAACAACTGACCAAACACGTTCCATTTATGATGCTGTGGTAACGCTGAAGCCTGGCACAAATAATATTGCGTTCACAGTTACAACCGGATCGAAAACTGCAACTGGGCAACTTGTGATTGTCGACAACAATCAAAACGTAATTGGTGCGGAGTCCAGGATGCCGCTCAGTACAAGCGGGACACTGACAGCGTTTAATGGCGATTTGACATTGAAATTCCCCAAAAGTACGGTGTTCCAAACGACAGACACTGTAGGGCAGCAAACCAGCAGTCAACCCATCTTGCTGCCGACTCAAAACGTATTAATGGGAATCGCTGATCCGGGTACGGGTGTGCTGGAGTACCAGTACAGCAATGGGCAGGAGGTTCCTTACGACGGCAACAACACGCTGCATAGTTTTAGCTATCATAGCGACGTGTTTAACAGTCTGCATGCATTGGGTTACAACTTAACCGATAATTTGTACTGGATTGACCCAGGGTACTACGATTACAGCAACGCTGCTGCTCATGACGGGATTCAGCCGTTTTTGTACGGCACAGAATTTTTCGCCCGCAACGGTGTTCCGAACAAGCTGTTGTATCCAAGCAACAGCGGCACAGTGAGCATCTCCTATAATCCAATGATGCGAAACGCAGCCAGCACTACTTTATGCGTCATGCATTTTAACCCGGTGACGAATACTTGGGATAATCTGGGCGGTGTTGTCAATACTGGGAATCATACCATCAGTGCCCCTTATAACGATCCAGGGTATTACACAGTCGTCTATTTGCAGCGCACATACGATGATATTACTAACCATGATTGGGCGCGTAATTACATGAATGCGATGCTTGCCAAAGGAATCATGCTGCCTGCTCAGCCAGGCACCTCGTTCGGTGCCAATTTGAATATTACCCGCGGCGAATGGGCGCAGGTAATGGTCAAAGCGCTTGGACTCAATTTGCAGTACGATATCAATCATCCGACTTTTGTAGATGTTCCTAACACTATCAATGGTTCCGCCTTATGGGATTTCCGTTATGTGGAAACTGCCGCTAGAAGTGGAATCGTCTTTGGGGAGGGTGATGGGGCTTTTGTTCCGGGCGGCTATGTTTCCCGGGAAGATGCTGCGGTGATGATTGCACGCGCCATGAACCTGAAGGTGCCGGGCGATGATCAGGATGCTAAGACGCTCGCCGCACTGCAAAAGATGTACACCGACGGAAGCGGCATCAGCCGTTATGCGAGGGGATCGGTTCTTGCGATCTCTCAACTGGGCATTATCACCGGTAATCCGAATCAAACGGCTGCCGGCAGCAAAACCACTTATAATTTTGCGCCTCAGGGGAGCTTGCTGCGCAGCGAAGCCGCTGCGATTGCTTACCGGGTGATGCAGAAACTAAAAGAATTGCCTTAATTTCAACTTAGCACAAACAACTTCATTTGTTTTTTGTATAAGCCCTCCTATTCTGACCAAGGATGAATAGGAGGGCTTCCATTGCTAGCCGGAGGTAGGGTATAGTTAAGACGATATCGAGTTTGAGTAGCAGGAGGCAGCGAATTTGAGGAATGCCGCCGTTTCGGCAGGGCGACGAATGGAATGGATTGTGTTAGCAGCTTTGGCATTCATCAGTTTGATCGCGGTGCTCGCGCTAGGCAACGTCGGCAACGATCCATACGCAATTCCACAACCGGTTACTCGCGATGCCGCGCTCTCCACAGCCAGCAACTGGCTGCAAACCAAACAGAACATCAGCACGGCTGGTTTAGTACATACGCTTCAAATGCAGAATGATCCAGATATGGAAGGCTATTTGCAAATCGAACATTTGCATCAGCCTTTTTATCATGCTTATAAACAGGCGAGGTCGACTGTCTTTTGGCAGGTGCTTTTTTATCAGCCTGGCACTCAGATCAGATATTCTGTGGATGTCGATAGTGCGACTGGCTTAATCGTGGGGTACGGTTTATACCCGCCAGCAGATGTACGATCTGTGGCAGGAACAGGTAATACCTCTCTGACATTGTCTGCTGAACAAGTCCGTTCTGCTGCACTAAGTCAGCTCGAAGCGATGGGGCATCTGCCCAGCACGCTTAACTACGTGGGGACAGCCTATACCACAAGTCCAGCAGCTGTGTTAGAATTGCTGGATGATGAAACGGGCCGAACTGTCCCGGTGTCCGGCAAACTCACCGTGACCAATGGCGACAGGAACGCTCCGTACCTCTATGTCGTAACCCTGAGCGATACGGCTTGGAAATTGCGGCCGGATCAGCCGAATTTGCTCCAGTATCGCGTCCTGGTAGCTGCGATTCCCACTGCCAAAGATGCCACCCAGCAGGTTATCGGTTTCCACGAAGTATATCAGGTTCCAGGCAGCACAATTGTTAGTCTGACAAACCAGCGAACACTAGCTAAATACCTGACAGCTGTTTATGCCCTAGGGACATTTCTGCTCTGGTTATTTGGTGTAATTGTGATGTTTCGATATGACCGTTCGAAAGTGCGGTTTTCACGCGGTTGGCTTTATATTGTGGTCTCTACCGCCTTGTTCCTGATCAGTCAGTTCAATTCCTGGCCGACACTGCTGCAGCAAATCAGCGGGACCGCATTTGGCGGCTTATTGTCTGGCGTACAATCGAACTTGCTTTATTTCTCAGTGTTCACTGTGGTGTCAGTCGTAGTCACAGTTGCCCTGCTGTATGTTTCTGTGGTTGCGGGAGCGCCGATGGCTGAAGACCTGTGGCCAGGCAAGTGGATGACACGGGATCAAAAAGGGTGGAAGGAGCGCGTTTGGCAAGCCTCGCTGCGCGGTTACCTGCTCGCCGTGATCTGGATGGCGCTGGAAGCCGTATTCTACCTGATTTTCGATAATTACTTCGGATCCTGGTCCGAATCGGACGCCAGCCAATCCCCCTGGAACCTGGCAATTCCCGGGTTGTTTCCGGTGCTTGCGTGGGTAGCAGGTACACAAGAGGAAGCAACCTATCGACTGCTGGGCATTTCACTTCTCAAACGCTATTTTCCGAGGAATACGGTGATTGCTTTGGTAGTGCCTGCGATGATCTGGGCACTGGGCCATGCACTTTATCCGGTATATCCATTTTATACAAGATTTATTGAGCTCACGTTATTTGGTGTTTTAATAGGTTGCTGCTTCTTAAGATGGGACTTCGAAACAGTTGTGTTTGCTCATGCAACTTACGACTCTATCTTGATGGCGCAGGTATTGTTCAGCGGCACCCGGATCGATTGGGTTTGGGGAGCCTTTTTCGTTGCACTGCCATTTTTGATTGGGTTTTACGCTCATCTTTTGCAAGGAAAACCAACGTCTTCTCGCGGGGTCAGCGGGTAAAGCCCCACTCACGAATCGGTTTTCAGGAAGGAAATGCTATGAATACTGCAAACGCAAAATCATCCTCGAAATTTGTTCGCGGCGCATTCCAACTGCTTGGTTCCACGATTTTGATCAAGTTGATCGGTGTCTTCTTCGTGATCCCGCTGGAACGGATCGTAGGGCTGTCCGGCATGGGGATCTACAATTCAGCTTACCCCATTTACGCTACCATGCTGCAGATATCCGCAGTGGGTATTCCGCTTGCCTTATCGAAGCTGGTGGCAGAACGATTAAGCTCGGGTGATCGTACAGGCGCTTTTGCTTTGTATTCCACAGGTTCCAGGCTGCTGTCGATTACAGGTATCGTTGCGTTTCTGCTTATGTTTTTCGGGGCGCCTGTCATCGCGGCCCTGCAGCATAATCCTGACTCCACGCTGTCCATCATGGCTTTGGCTCCCGCGCTGCTGGTGGTGACGCGCTTAGGTGCGATGCGGGGACTTCTGCAGGGTTTTCAACATATGGGGCACAGTTCGGTGTCGCAAGTTTGGGAGCAGTTAGTGCGGGTGTTTACCATTGTGGTGCTGTCGTGGGCGATTATGCATTTTACGCATGGGAAGAGCCTGACGCTGGCCGTGGCAGGCGCTACGTTTGGCGCAGTAACAGGTGCGCTCAGCGCCTGGATTTCACTCAAGTATTCGCTGCATCGGCTGGACATTGGCCGGCGTGAACAGCTGCCGAAACCTTCCCAGCGGCTTGTGAAACTGATTATCGCTACATCAGTACCCCTTTCCTTGGCCTCTTTAGTACTGCCGCTCAGCCAGGCAGTCGACTCTTTTTCCATCATCCGATTGCTGGAATTCGGTGGAGTGGCTCATGAGGCAGCGTTGAAATTATTCGCTATTTTCTCAAGTGCCACGCGCGTCATGAATCTGCCGCTCGCTTTTGCGACGGCCATCGGGCTGCCGATCGTACCCGCCATTGCGCGGGCCATTGCCCGCAAAGAACGCTCAGCTGTACATGAACAGGTCAATTTGGCGATGCGGTTTACCACGATTCTTACTTTTCCTGCGGCAGCCGCTTTTATTGTGCTGTCTCAACCGATAGCTCGCATGTTTAATCAAACTACTACTGAACATCAAGTGTACGCGCTTGTGTCGTTAATGGCGATCTTTGCCGCCATTGAAATGACCACGACCTATATCCTGCAGGCAACAGGCAAGCTGCTGCGGCCTGTGCGTAACATGATGATCGGAATGTTGGTCAAATTGGTGATGAACATTGTGCTCATCCCCCAGATGGGTGTCTTCGGGATCCGGGGGGCAGCAATCGCCACCATCACTGGATATCTTGCTTCATCCGTCCTCAATTTGCTGGCCGTTCGTCGTTATACAGGTACAACGTTGAATTGGACGATGATCTTCGTCCGGCCCTTTTTCACTTGCTTGCCAATGATGGGCGTTATGTATGTGGTCTATTATGTGCTGCAAGATTTATTTGCACCGTTTTTAAAATCGGGGATTGCGATGTACTCGATGATCGGCGTGGTGGGGTTGGTTGGCGGGTATATGTACCTGATGTTAGCACGTGTGTTTGGTGTGTTATCCCGCACTGAAATTCAGCGGATTGCCATTGTCAACCGGCTGCTGCCGCGCGCGCTGCGGGTGTCACTCGACCCTCCCGCCTCGCAGTACAATCGATAACTTGATTCAAGTCTTCCTAGACCTGACTACCTGAATTTGGTAGGATATGAGTAAGTGATAGGTTTGGTCGGGAGGCTTACTCTTTGGAACACAAGAAACCGGGTACATCCTGGAAGGTACGGCTTTGCTCATCAATGTTGGCAGTTTCATGCAGTGTGATAGGACTGCACGCAGAAGCGTTTGCTGCAGATGCAAGTCAAGCAACAGCACCTGTTTTTCGCGAGAGTGGATCTGCAGCTGTTAATGTAACACTAAATGGGCATAAGCTGCTCTTCGATGTTTCCCCGATTTTGTTAAATGATCGCACCATGGTACCGTTTCGAGTGTTATTGGAAGCAGTAGGCGCACAGGTTTCTTGGGACCAACACTTGCAAACGGCATACGCGAAATATAATGGTCATTCCATTGAAATTCCCTTAAACAGCTACGTAATATATGAAGACAGTCATCCTTATACGATGGATGTACCGATCCTGATGATTGGAGACAGAACCCTGGTGCCCATGCGGTTCGTGGTGGAAGCACTCGGCTTTCAAGTGTCCTGGGATCAGTCCACTCAGACGGCCAGTGTCGCAGCCCCGGCGCAGGATTCCAGTCAGTCTCCAGGTGCGAATACTGGTTCTTCGGTGCCTGCTTCTGGTGGGACCTCCGCTGAACCAATCCCCAAAAGTTTGTATACCCAAGACCAACTGATCAAGGTGGTTGCAGGTGATCCTGCGGTGACAGATCAGATGCTGCAGCATGCAGTCGATCTTTTGAATCAACATCGCCTGCTGGCAAACGATGCACTCGATCTGGCCGTGCCACAGAGGTCAGGAATTACGATCCAGCTTGCCTACTCCGCAAACGGGTATCAGCAATTGCTGCAGGCCAATGGTTTTACTCAAAATGAAGCCTCGTCTACTGTGGAATCCTCGTCCGGGGTTACCCTGGGCCAAACCATCTTTTTACCAATTGAAGGCGTGTCAGACCTCAGTCTTACCCGTACGTTAGCGCACGAATTGGTGCATGTGCTGTTAAACCAATATTTAGGGTCTTTCGTTACGAAGCTGCCAATCTGGTTCAATGAGGGATTCGCTTGGATGGAAGGGCTGAAACAAGGTTATGCAGGTGATGGAGCTGCAGGTGGAAGCTACTCTGCGGCCATTTTGGAAGCAATTATCGAGGATAAGATCGCAGGTCGCTTGCCTTCTTTAGTGCAGGATGATACTCATCAGGACAATTATGAATCTCACGGCTATGCAGCTGTCGAGTGGTTGTTGGATAAAAAGGGGCTCCCCACCTTACAGCGTTTTATTCAGGCGATTAAAATCGGCGACTCCAATGCATTTTTTGATCAAGTTGGCCTGGACATTGCGTCTGTAAATGATGCGGTTAACGCGGATCTGACCTCCGTCCAAAATCAGGCGGATGCGGGGGTGGATGTCACACTCACCATTGGCGATTCCTTCCAAGGAACGCTTGTGATTTACCCGTTTTCTACTCATTCTGCTTATTTAATCGCTAGCCCTGCTGCAGGTCGTTATGTGCTGCATATCGCATCTGACGGAACAATAACTGGAATGCCAGGCATCTCACCTGTTCCAATTGCTGCTGCGTCCAGGTTGGCACCTGGAGGAGCGTTTGGAGCTCCGTCGAATCCGATTGCTCTCTTTGTTGATCAGTCGGTGCAGCCCGGCCAGTGGAATCTGGCACACCAGCTGGTAGCCGATTTGAAGTCTGGAACGATCCCGATTTACGGATTGGAAAGACAGGAAGGAAGCTATTTGCCGCTTGGTGTCACGACAGGCAGTCTCGCTGATTTTCAGTTGGAGGTTCAAACGTTTGCAGGAGTAACTGTGGAAAACGTGACAACGTCGGCAAGCAAATGGCCATAGCTTACAGTTAAACACCCTGGGGTGTGCATAGGGCTCCAGGGTTACGGGAATAACAGTCCAAACGTGTCGGCACTCATATCGCCTGCAATGCGTACGCGCTCTAACGAAAGCAGACCTTGATTCGCCTGGGCATCGCCAGGTTGTGTGGTAACTGCGAATTGATAACCAGCCGATTTCACCTGTTGAACGACCGCATCATTGAAACGGCCAGACGGATAGCAAAATGCGATCGTTGGATAGCCGAAATGTGCATCCAGCGTCTGTTTCGATTTGTTGATCTCATACTTGCTGACATCGCCAGGCAGCTGAGATAAATCCAGATGAGACACAGTATGGGAACCAAACTCTACGAAGCCGGACTGACTCATCTCATCCATTTCATCCCACGTTAAGCTGCCCCCGGAATCAATATAGGAAGTAATCACGAAGATCGTAGCCTGGGTGCGTGTGGACTTCAACACTTGGAACGCATTCGTATAATTGTCACGGTATCCGTCGTCCAGTGTAATCAGCACAGGTTTTGTGGGTAGTTTGCCGTTTTTTGCCCAAACACTTAATTGCTCAAAGGTTATTGACGTATAGCCTGCATCATTTAAATGCTGCATTTCCTGCCGGAAGACTTCCGGATCTACACAAAGTGTATTGCCTGGATTTTTGGAAATAGAGTGGTACATGAGAATCGGTACTTCGGGCGCGGTCGGCCACTTCGCAATGCTTCGGTAATATCGTGCATCAGTCTGATCAGATGGGGCAAAGTCATATGCGGTGACGACGGCCGGGTTCTGCGGTGGCGTTGGTGTGTCGGAAGCTCTGACAGCGCTTCCAGTGATCGGAGAGCTGCAACCAATCAAAGGCAACATGATCAGTAGAGCAGCAACACAGGAGAACCATGCGGGAATTCCACGATGACGGAAAACTGGAGTTCTGAATAACAGAAAAAATGCCCCTCCCCCAAATCGCAAGAATCGGTTAAGCAAACCACTAACCGACAGTTAAGAGTTGTCTCCCACTGCATGGGCAACCGTTTTTGTCTGTAAATACTCGTTGATCAGGCTGTCCAATTGGCGGCTTATCTCGATGACAGCGGGGTGGAGAAAGTTCCCTTTTAACTCTGATACCAAAGTATTGAGTTGCTGTCGCATACGCTCGATTTCTTCGAGGGAACAGCTCATTTTCTTCCGCCTCCTCTTTGCACATCATAACATAACAGTTACATCAAGGCGACAGGAATTTCGCCGCTAGAACGGCTGACTTCTCTGCTTCCGCGCGCAGTTGTTGCACCTGCGCACTCATCCGCTCCCGAATGCCAGACAGATCTGCCAGCGTTTCTAAAGCTTGTTTCAGCAGCAAATCCTGATCCAGGGCATCGACCCCGCCCGCAGGTTGGAAGCCCATGCGCTGCACAAACCGGTCGATCTTCGGGTCGTAGGATAGCGATACGAACGGAACCTCGAACACCGACGCCAGGATCAAGGAATGCAGACGCATGCCGATCACCAGATCAAGGCTGGCAATAATAGTAGAAACCTCGTGATAAGTGAATTGTCGATCTAACAAAATGCTGGTTTCCTGCATGAAATCAGCCACTTTTTTCGAAGCGGCCACATCGCGTGGATATTGCATTGGGATAAAGATGATCGTGTGCCCTTGGCGAGCTAAGATGTCTAGCACCGCAGCTAATCGTTCGTGGTACGGGGAGTCTGTACTCCAATTGCGAATGGCAACCCCAATGCGGCGGTGTCCGGCATCTGAACCTGCGCTAACGCCGAATTCGCTTAAAATAGCTTGTCCGGTTTCGACAGGAAACGACCCAGGGTCGATTGACAAAGCGGGATCCGCAGTCACTTCAATGGGCGGTTTGCTGATGTAAGTTAAAAAGTCGTCCCGGGATTTGTCATCCCGAACGGTGATCAAGTCCACTTGATTGACGAATTTGGCGATCAAGCGCTTGGAGATCGGACGATTGACCGGCCCAAATCCCTGCGCAAAAAATACAACGGGTTTTTTCACTAATTTCGCAAGGCAGACGATCCCCAAATAATACAGTATGCTGCGCGGACTAGTGACATCTTGCAGCAGCGTTCCACCGCCCATGATCAAAAGGTCAGAGCGCAGCAGTTGACGGCAAATGATCCACCCATTCCAACGATTGAAGGCGGGAATTCCAAATAATCGCGCAGTTCGTTCGGGTTGATTGGACAGCACGGCAAATTCAACATCAGGTCTCTCTTTGCGCATGCTGGTGAGGATCCCGTATAAAACGGTGTCGTCCCCTAAGTTGTCAAAGCCGTAGTAACCCGAAATCAATACGCGCGGCATAATTTCCCTTCCTTTTCCAAAACGAGAACCGATAACACAAACACAAAGCTTAGTATAGCAGTTAGAATTGACTGAGCCAAGGGTACATGACCGAACAAGATTAGGACATAATGAGAAAACCAAACTTCTTGTGAAATCTGACCTTCTTTATAAAGGAGCAGACACGATGCGACCTACTTTTATGCGTATTTCCCGAAGATCGTTCGTATCTCTGCTGGCTCGCTTAGGCTTGTGTATAATCTTGCTGCTCGTCATTGGGGTAGGAAGTACGCTGTGGAAGGTTTCCAATTTTTATCAGCACATTTACCAGTCCAGCAGCTCAGTGAGTCCGCCTACCCCATCGCAGATGAAATCGATCATCCAGCCGGCGCCGCTGCCCAGCAGTCTGGTGACTAATCTGGAGCCGATCACCATATTATTAGTAGGAATCGACCGACGCCCGTCCGAAACACAGTCCCGTTCTGACAGCCTGGTGTTGGCCGTCGTTAACCCGAAGTCCAAATCGATTCAGCTGCTGCCGATTCCACGCGATACTTATGCGTTTGTGCCAGGTTATGGACAAACTAAGATTAACCATGCAATGTTTTATGGCGGCATCCATTTACTGAAGAAGACGGTGTCCGGATATTTTCACGTGCCAGTAAATCGTTATATGATTGTCGATTTTAATGGTTTCACCAAAGTGGTCGACGACCTCGGCGGCCTGAAAGTGAATGTGGAAAAAAACATGAACTACGATGATCCAACCGATGGCACGCATATTCATCTGCATTCAGGTGTCAATCAGTTAACGGGGCAGCAGGTACTGGGATATGCCAGGTTTCGGCATGATCTGGAGGCCGACTCTGGCCGCATGCACAGGCAGCAGGAAGTGCTGAAATTACTTGCGGAAAAAGTGAAAACTGTTCAGACTTGGCCGAAGCTGTTTCCGATCCTCGATCACCTCGGTGAACATCTGCAGACTGATATCGCACCGGTGACAATGGTGCAGCTGATTAAAACTTTTCACGACTATCCATCCAGTGAAATCAAAACTTTATCGCTTGCGGGTGTGAATGAAATCAATCCGTCAGATGACTTATGGTATTTTTTTGTTAAAGAGGAAGAACGGCACCGCATAGCGAATTTTGTACGTGTACTACTGCGGGAGGAATAGAGAAATGATGGAGACGGCTCACGTTTTAGGAGTGCCATTTTCACTTTTAACAATAGAAGAAACAGCTGACTTGGTGAAATCCTGGTTAGATGTCAAGAGCGATAGTGATTTCCCTACACGATCACTGGTGACTGCAAATCCGGAGATTGTGATGTACGCTCAGGGGGATTCCAGGGAGGCAGCGGAACTGCGCAGCGCACTTGCGACGGCAGATCTCATCACGCCCGATGGCATAGGCATTGTTATGGCGCTCAGGCTGCGTGGGTATTCGGTGCCTGAGCGCGTTACCGGGTCGGATCTCACGCCGTATCTGCTGGAGTATTGCTCTAGCCGGGGTTACCGTGTGTTTTTATTAGGTGCGAGTCATAGGAATAATGCACAGGCGACTGAAAATTTGAAGAATCAGTATCCAGGGGCCAACTTTATGGGTCACGATGGCTATTTTAAGGAAGATGAAGTTCCAGGGGTATTGGATGAAATTCGAGCGTTTGCTCCGCACATGCTGCTGATTGGACTTGGCTTGCCCAGGCAGGAGCATTTTGTGGTGCGCTACCGGGAATATCTCAAAGTCCCCGTTACGATTGGCATCGGCGGGGTAATCGATATCTTCGCAGGTGCAGTCAAACGGGCACCCGCGTTTTGGATCAAGATCCGCTGTGAATGGCTCTACCGACTGTTGTCTCAGCCTAGCAGGTGGCGGCGTCAATTAGTATTGCCGAAGTTTGCATGGATTATCCTGCGGGAAAAGTTCGGTAAAGGGAACTCCAAAGCAGGGAATCCCGGTTGATTGTCGAACCCCTTTTTGAAAAGAAAAGGATTGAACCATATATGTTTTATGCGGAGGATTTTGTTCGATTATGACACTGAAACGGAAATTAGTAGGGACCCTATGTGCAGCTTTTATCTTAACGCTCGCTGCAGGAGTATTTATTGGAAGGACCACTTTAGCCGATGCACCCCCTGTTGCCGGCTCCACTGATGACCCGATTGTTACCCAGAGCTACGTAGACGCCAAGATTCAGGCCGCGCTTGCGAAGCTGCCGACTGGCAATGGCTCCACAGGCAGCGGCAGTACAACACCTGCTGCAACGGGAGGATTTCAGGTAGTGGATGTTCCTGGAGGCAAAACGGTAGTGGCTTCGACTGCGAATGGTTTGGAAGTGATTGTTCGCTCAGGAACGGTACAAGCTGTTACATTAAACCCTAATAATGGAATTGCTGACCTTACGTCAGGAGCCAATCAAACAGAAGGCAATGTGGGTTTAAATCATTATTTGATCTTGGCTAAAAACGACGGCCGCGGTCTGCAGGTGACTACGAACGATTCGTTTATGATGATCCGCGGCGCTTATAATTTGCAGTAAGATATGCAGTAAATAAAATAGGGTTCAGCGCCACATTTTTTGCAGGGTTGCAAACTACCTCCTTGAACAAACTACTAGTACCGGCCCAAGTATCCGGAATTGAGATAGAAAGGTGGAGTTTGGCATGCAAAACGGACTAAAGCCGAAAAAATCGTTACTGGTTCCAAGCGCACACCGCTCCTTGGATGATCTCAAATATGAAATTGCCGCTGAATTGGGTATACCGGTCAGGCAAGGTTCGGAAGATTACTGGGGGCATGTGACGACACGCGAAGCGGGTGCTGTCGGAGGCTCCATCACCAAACGGCTGGTAGCCTACGCCCAAGCCCAATTGGCGCAAGAGTTCCCCCAGCAGTAATCCCTCTTTGATCAATTTGAACTCACAAAACTTCATACTTTTATAAGCTGGAAGAAGCGCGCCGGAACCGGGCGCTTTTTCTTCATCTTGTTGACACGTTATACTTCATAGGGTAGTATTTCTTTGTTTACTATCAAAAGGGGGAAATGCTGCGTTGAGTAACCGTCGTTACCTATTTACATCAGAGTCCGTTACTGAGGGCCATCCGGATAAAATTTGCGACCAAATTTCGGATGCCGTTTTAGATGCAATACTTGCTCGGGATCCGCTTGCTAGAGTAGCTTGTGAAACAATGGCTACAACAGGACTAGTGCTGGTAGCAGGTGAAATTACCTGTGATACTTATATAGACATTCCGAAACTGGTGCGCGACACCCTTCGAGATATCGGATATACGAGGGCAAAATTCGGATTTGACGCGGAAACATGCGCCGTCATCACTTCGATTGATGAGCAATCGCAAGACATCGCCATTGGGGTGAACCAGGCCCTGGAAGCGCGTGAAGGCGCTATGCAGGATGATGCTGGCGAAGGCGCCGGCGATCAAGGGATTATGTTTGGTTTTGCTTGCAATGAAACTGAAGAACTGATGCCATTGCCGATCTCTCTTGCACATAAGCTTGCACGCCGTTTAACTGAAGTTCGCAAAAATGGCACATTGGACTATCTGCGCCCTGATGGGAAGACGCAGGTTACGATCGAATATGAAGGGACTAAGCCTGTTCGAGTCGATACGATCCTGATTTCTACACAGCATGCTGAACATGTATCGTTAGAGACAATCAAAGCAGACCTTCAGCGTCATGTAATTGATCCTGTTGTGCCAAAGGCACTGCTGCAAAACACGAAGTACTTCATCAACCCAACGGGTCGTTTCGTAATTGGCGGACCACAGGGTGACACGGGTCTTACTGGCAGAAAAATCATCGTGGATACTTACGGCGGTTATGCTCGGCATGGGGGCGGGGCTTTTTCCGGTAAAGATCCTACCAAAGTTGACCGCTCGGCTGCTTATGCCGCGCGCTACGTGGCGAAAAACATTGTGGCCGCAGGACTTGCCGACCGCTGTGAAGTGCAGTTGGCCTATGCAATTGGGGTTGCGAAGCCAGTTTCGATCATGGTCGAAACATTTGGCACCGGCAAGATTGATGAGGAGAAAATTGTATCTTTGATTGAAGCCAATTTTGATCTTCGCCCTGCAGGCATCATCCGGATGCTGGATCTACGCCGCCCCATTTATCGGCAGCTGGCAGCCTACGGACATTTTGGCCGCACGGATCTGAACGTCACTTGGGAACAGACAGATAAAGCCGAGGCATTAAGAACAGGCGCAGGTTTAATAGGGAAAATGCTGTAACTGCTGCGGGCGCTCCGGTTGGGAAAAAGCCATCACTGCAGCGGGCGCTCAGGTTGCAAGCAAAAGTCACACCCGCTGCAGTGATGCCTTTATCTGCTAGGAGTTCAGTAGGCGGCAAGAACACTTGAACGATAAAAAGCATTCCACTCCACTATTTAGCGGTTGGAATGCATTTTCAGTTGCC
>JAQBPP010000036.1 GCA_028287455.1 Bacilli bacterium
CCAGAAGGGGTAAAGGCGCTGCACCCCGCCTTTGATGTCACACCTCATGAATTGATTACAGGGATTATTACAGAGTATGGGGTGATTCATGAACCAAGCGTTGAGCGAATTGAAACCTTTTTTGAACAACGGCGCAGCATACTGTAAAGACAGGGCGTGAGACAGATCAAAACAAATGAACCAAGTTCATCGAACAGAACCCTTTATGAACATGCCACTCTGGTTACCATGAATCAGGATCATGAAGTGATTAACGATGGGTATTTAATCGTAAGCGGAAGCCGCATTGAAGAAGTGGGCAAAACACCGTTTGCTGGAGACCGCAGTGAATTCACAGCCACAGTGAATCTTAAGGCCAATGTTCTGCTTCCGGGACTTGTGAATACACATGGTCATGCGGCAATGACCCTGCTGCGAGGTTATGCTGATGATTTACCGTTGAGCGAGTGGCTCGAAGCGCGCATCTGGCCGATTGAAGATCTGATGACCGCAGAAGACATCAAATGGGGCACCTGGCTTGCCATTTGGGAAATGATTGCCAGCGGTACAACGACATTTACGGATATGTATTTTCATGAGGATCAAGTGGCGCAAGCGGTGGAAGATTCCGGAATGCGCGCCGTGTTGTCACGCGGCATGATCGGATTTGCTCCCAAAGGTGAACAGACTGCGATGGAATCACGCGATTTTGTTCAAAGGTGGAACGGAGCTGCCGGCGGACGGATTACGACCCTGCTCGGACCTCATGCTGCTTACACTTGTCCGCCTGAATATCTGCGGGAGATTGTCGTTCCTTTAGCCCAAGAGTTGAACGTCCCACTGCAAATTCATTTATGTGAAACGCGTTACGAAGTGGAACAGTCGATTGCACAGTATGGCGTGACGCCTGTTCAGCATCTGGTCAATTGCGGTGTATTTGCGGTTCCAACGCTAGCCGCCCACTGCGTTCACGTCTCGGATCACGATATTGACCTCTTAAAGGCGAATGGAGTACGAATTGCGCATAACCCGCAATCGAATTTGAAGCTGGGCAGTGGAATTGCTCCTTTGTCGAAATTGCGTTCAGCTGGGCTTACAATTGGTCTGGGTACTGACGGTGCAGCATCTAACAATGACCTGGACATGTGGGAAGAAATTCGCCTTGCAGCCACTCTTCATAAAGGGACTGCAGAAGACCCGGTGCTGGTCAGCGCATGCGAAGCGCTGGAGCTTGGAACTGCCGGGGGGGCCCAGGCCCTGTTCCTGGAGCAAGGGTTAGGCACGCTGGTTCCCGGTGCTCCGGCAGATTTTATTGTCGTGGATTACCATAAGCCTTATTATTATCCCCGGCATGATGTAACAGCTCATCTGGTGTATTCCGCAAAATCTGCAGATGTAATAGATGTCGTGGTGGACGGTCGCCAACTGATGAGAAATGGTGAGTATTTAACACTCGATGTTGAGCAAATTGTTTATGAGACCAACCGCTGTGCAAGTCGTTTATTTGGCAGTTAATCTGACTGATGCATGCGCAAATCCGGATCCGCTGCTTGCTCCAGCAGACCGCAAACTCGCAGATAAGAGGGGTTCAACCAGGTCTCAGCGTGTAAGAGTGCGCCGGCGTCATATTGTTCTGCAAGTCGCTCTATTTCTTCCTTGCTGCCAATGAGTCGGTACTGATAGTGCTTGTCGTCAGGCAGCATTTCGACCACCCCCAGGAGTAGTTTGACGTTGTATCAGTAGTATCACCTCACCTGACCTGAACTTGTCCTTAAATGTTTTCCCATGACTAAAACACACATCAGTCGGATTAGGAGTGATTAGATGCGTATTTTATTAGTGAACGATGACGGAATACGAGCAGAGGGTATACAAGTGTTGGCATTAAGGCTAAGAGAGATTGGCAAAGTCATTGTCGCCGCACCTGACCGCCCGCGCAGCGCCGCAAGCCGCGGCATTACACTCCATAAGCCTCTACATATCAATAATTACAACATGGGGAAGTCAATCGACGCTTATTCGGTAAGCGGCACTCCTGTGGATTGTGTGAAGATTGGGATCTCTGTTTTAACAGCAGGGAAGCCGGATTTAATCGTGTCAGGGATCAATGCCGGATCAAATGTAGGATCTGAGATCCTGTATTCAGGTACTGTATCGGCTGCAGCCGAAGGAATGATCCATGAAATTCCTTCGATTGCGGTGTCCGCTTGCGGTTCGGAGCCTTATGATTATGAGGAAGCGGCCAGTTTTATCGCCAGAATTGCACCGCAAGTGACAGGCAGCGGTTTGCCGCGAGGAACTTTGTTGAACGTGAATGTTCCGCCTGGAACACCGCGCGGTGCCAAACTTACGACGATCGGCTTCAAGCAGTTTGAGAGCCGTTATGAGGAGCGCCACGACCCGCGCGGCAAGCCTTACTACTGGCTGGCCGGAGGACTACTGCCGTTTGAGAATCCGGAAGGAGTTGATGTGCAGGCGGTCGAAACAGGGTATATTTCTGTAACGCCAGTGCACTTCGATTTAAATGACCTGGCAGCCAAAGCAAAGTTGGAACAATGGGAGATTTTTCAATGAGATGGTGGATTTTTACGTCCTGTACTGTACTTGTACTCGTACTGCTTGTTTTAACTGGTACGCATTTGATCTGGGCGCAGGAGTTACCCGACCAAAGTGCTGTAAACAGTTACGTCCTGCAAAATGCCCCTGTGCGCCAGATTGATTCAATTGACCGTTTTACAGGCCGGGTGCCTTGCTACGTCCTGCACGGTTTAAACAACGGGGAGCAGCCAGTCACCGTGCTCGCCACCGCTAACCGAATTCTCGGCATCCTTCCGGATGCTCAGACTTTGTCCAAATCCTCCGTACAAACCAAAATCGACCATATTGTGCCTGGCTTTCATCCGGATCGGATGTCGCTTGGCATTTACGTTCCGGGTGATCAGCCTGTTGATCCGAACACAATACCGCTTAAACTATCCGATTCTTCCTGGCATTATGTTTGGGAAGTGTTTGGCTCGGGCAAAAGCGGAGCGGCCTCAGTTGCTTCCAACTACTTAATTGATTTGGATTATTCTACAGGGGAATTAGTGAGAAAAATTCAGTTTGCCGGGGAACGATCTTTCTGATTTCATGGCCCCCAGGCTGCGTTTCAGTCGTACTCAAGCACGAAGATAAATTTGCTAATTTGTTCAGATATTGGCAAGAGATCATATCAGCCTGCCACTTTTAAGTATGGTATACTAGTGATTATGTTATGTAAACGAATCGGGTTAATGGCTTAGTAGACTGGGGAGGGGAGAGAATGTTTCGAATCAAGTGGGTACCCACTTTTGTGGCGATGCTGCTGGCGCTAGGCGTTTTGTTCGGGGGTTACTCCCTTTATCAAACATTCGGTCTGCTGCATCCGTTGCAGAAGGAACTGG
>JAQBPP010000048.1 GCA_028287455.1 Bacilli bacterium
GCCAGGGGGTGCCTCTGAACCAGGGACCCATCAAGTCCATCGAAGGCCGATCTGCACGTGTAGCTGCGGCCAATTTGTACATTTGGATCCAATAAAAGCTCTCCATCCGTGTGTCGGGAATTGAAACAAAGCTCTGCGGGTAATACTGGTGCCACCACTGACGGTGAGAAGACAGCAGCTCATCAGCATGCCTAACATCGTGTAATGCATCCAAAACTTCTTGTTTGTGCTCATCCTTTAGATAAGAAAAACCAATGCTGATATAAAGCCTTTTCTTGCCAGAAACGGACTGCTCTGTTAAGTATCCTGTTGTATATCCACCGCCCAATTCCAAGGTTTGGGAGGTCAGCTTGATGCCGTCTTTGTCCTCGCATACAGGAGCTGGGTTGACGTGGTCGATCGGCTCTTTGCGATGAACCTGGCGCGGATTGACAGCTGCCGCAGGGACAAAGGATAAAGTAAACTCCTGCTCATGCTCTGTAGGCTCCAGTTCAATCACGATCAGCTTCTCTTGCGCATGTACATAAGTTCTCCACGCAATTTCTCCGGCGTCAGTTGTAACAATTCCAGTGGCTTCTGCGTTCCAAAGATCCAGTCTGATCGATCCGCTGCGGATTTTGCCCACCGTTTCCAAATAGAATCTGCCAACTGGGAGTCTGCACCTGGCGAATGAGGGAACAGGGTGATTGCGGTGTTCGGTCACATCACTGCGGCCTGCTTCCCAAAACAGACGGCCATCTTCAGCGCAGAAGATCATCGCACCAAGCAGTCCATTTCCCAGAAAGGCACCTTCTTCCCACTTGTCAGGCAAGTCATCCCAAACCAGATCGTGCCTGGCCATAAATTGCTGCCAGTCTATGTTGTTCTGCAGAGCCTGGTCTAACTTCTGAGTAGTCATTCCTCACAACTCCCTTTGTGCAGTCCGCATATTCTTGCCTGCTCGCTCTATGTTCAAAAATACCATATCCTCCTAAAACTTTACCAGGGTTCGTTTCTCAATCCGTCATTATGATGGAAGTTCTCCGCAAGTTGGGTAACAAACACAAAATTGGTTCTTTTTCTCCAACTCTGCATAAAAATGGGCGAAAAAAACAACAGTAGTTTTATCGGTCGAACGGAAGTGAGTCGTAACTTGGGTGAGTAGAAAGGAATGGTTAGCCGATGTACAAAAGGAAGGCAGCTCAGACAGTGAAATGGCTTGCGATGACCGTTTTTCTGCTCATGACTACGGGTTGTGAGCGGCAGCAGTTTTTAGTGTTCAATCCCGTTGGTCCAGTTGCCCGCATCGAAGTGCGATTGATCTATCTGACGATGATTCTAACGGCGATTGTGGTCATCCCCGTCATTTTGCTGTTGTGGTTTATCGTTTACCGCTACCGGGATACACCTGGCAACACGGCGCCTTATCGTCCGGAGTGGTCAGAAAGTCGATTGCTGGAGATTATTTGGTGGGGCATCCCGATTGTCATTGTCGCGATTCTGGGGACGATTACGGTGCAAAAGACGTTCCAATTAACCAAACCACCAATGCACCCTGGTCCACCTTTGACAATCCAGGTCATGTCACTCGATTGGAAATGGTTGTTTCTGTACCCTGAGCAAAACATCGCAACGATCGATTACTGTCAAATTCCCGTCAACCGAACAGTAGAATTCGTCTTGACATCAAATGCTCCGATGAACTCGTTTTGGGTTCCGCAGCTCGGCGGACAGGAATACTCCATGCCCGGTATGGCGATGCGTTTATGGCTGGAGGCTGACAAGCCAGGCTCCTACTTCGGCACAGCTGCCAACTTCAGCGGCAGAGGATTTGCCCACATGCGGTTTAATGTGGACGCCGGCTCAGATGCACAGTTTGCCAGCTGGGTGCAGCAAATCAAGAGTTCGGCTCCTGTACTAACCCCAAGCGGGTACCAGAACCTGCTGCAGCAAGGCGTAGCGCAGAAGACGTCGTACTCCGCGTATCCGCCGGGAATCTTCGAACAAACGGTCAGTCAGGATGGCGGAATGTATATGAAACGTGACAAGGTCAATGAAATGCTTGGGCATGAGCATGTTCATGCGCGTTAAAATGAAACTTATCTTTTGAAAGAGGGAACGAAATGACGCAAAGCATTAAACAGTTTGCTTTACAGTTTTTTGTCACCGGCGACCCCCTCATCTACGGCGCCGATGCTTCGATTTTGTTAGTCAGTTTCGGGATCGTCTTCGTGCTGACGTATTACAGAAAATGGCGATGGCTGTGGCGGGAATGGTTGACAACTGTCGACCATAAAAAAATCGGCATTATGTATATGCTTGCCGCGCTGTTAATGATGTTCCGCGGCGGCATGGATGCCGTTCTGATGAGAGCGCAGCTGTCCGCCCCACAGATGCAGTTTTTACAGTCCGAACACTACAATCAAATTTTTACAACCCATGGGACGATCATGATTTTGTTTATGGCGATGCCCTTTGTCATCTCCATGATGAATATCGTCGTTCCGCTGCAGATTGGGGCGCGTGACGTAGCGTTCCCCTATTTAAATGCACTTAGTTTCTGGATGTTCTTCTTCGGGGCGATGCTGTTAAATCTGTCGTTTGTGATCGGTGGTTCGCCCGATGCCGGCTGGATGAGCTATCCACCTTTGTCAGAAAGGGAATTCAATCCGGGTCCTGGCGAGAACTATTATTTAATGGCACTGCAAATATCGGGGATCGGAACGATTGCCACAGGGATCAACTTTTTCGTCACTATCTTGAAAATGCGTGCGCCAGGCATGACATTAATGCGCATGCCGTTGTTTACCTGGTCCGTGTTATCCACCTCGATCATCATCATCTTCGCTTTCCCAGTGCTCACAGTGGCATTGGCCCTGCTGCTGATTGACCGCATTGCAGGTGCGCATTTCTTCACGATCAGCGCGGGTGGAAATCCGATGATGTATATCAATTTGTTTTGGATTTGGGGTCATCCGGAAGTGTACATTGTGGTGCTGCCAGCATTCGGCATTTTTTCCGAAGTGGTCGCCACGTTCTCGCGGAAACGCATCTTCGGTTATTCCTCGATGGTGGCGTCGCTGATGGTTATTGCGGTTTACAGCTTTTTTACCTGGGTGCACCACTTCTTTACGATGGGGGCAGGTCCTGGTGTGAACAGCTTTTTTGCAATAACGACGATGATCATTTCCATCCCGACCGGAGTCAAGGTGTTCAACTGGCTGCTGACCATGTATCAGGGGCGAATACGATTAACTACGCCGATGCTTTGGTCAATTGCGTTCATTCCGACGTTTGCCATCGGGGGCGCCACTGGCGTCATGCTGTCTGTCGCTCCTGCGGACTACCAGTACCACAACAGCTATTTCCTGATTGCTCACTTTCATAACGTGTTGATCGGCGGCACTGTGTATGGGATGCTGGCCGGACTGTACTATTATTGGCCAAAGATGTTCGGGTTTAAATTGAACGAACGTATCGGCAGATGGGCATTTTGGACGTATAACCTTGGGTTTTACCTTACTTTTATGCCGGAGTATGCGTTAGGTTTTATGGGCATGACCCGTCGAAACTACACTTATATGCACGGGATGGGCTGGACAACGCCAAATCTGGTATCGAGCATTGGCGGCTTCATCTCCGGATTAGGTTTCGTTTTCCTGGTTTGGGATATCTTGTACAGCATCAAATACGGGGAACGCGATTTGACGGGAGATCCGTGGGATGCACGCACGCTGGAATGGTCGGTGCCATCGCCTGCGCCTCATTACAACTTTGCCAGAATTCCTGAAGTGCACAGCCGCGATCCTTGGTGGGAGATGAAAGAACGGCGCAAGGCAGGACTTGAGGAACCTGAGCTTGAACCGTTAAAGCCCATTCATATGCCGAGAAATTCCAGCATTCCGTTT
>JAQBPP010000051.1 GCA_028287455.1 Bacilli bacterium
GTCGCCGCTCTATGGGGAAAAGTTGGAAAATATCGCAATTACAGGCCGAGGCGTGTTCGATGGCTCAGGTGAGAGTTGGCGGCCAGTCAAAAAAATGAAATTGACTGCAGCACAGTGGAAACGACTTGTGAAATCAGGTGGAGTAGTAGAGGAAAATGCCGACATCTGGTGGCCAACTCGTTCTGCAATGGAAGGAGCAAGGCTGGCCGAACAATTGCATGAACAACAATCGGTTTCGATTAAGGACTATACAGCGATCCGAGACTATTTACGACCCAATTTGCTCCTTTTTCAGAATTGCACACGCGTTTTAATCGATGGGCCAACGTTTCAGAATTCACCTGCATGGTGTTTGCACCCTAGACTGTGCGAGCAGGTTACCATCCGCAATGTCACAGTCAAAAATCCCTGGTTTGCACAAAATGGGGATGGGTTGGATTTGGAATCCTGTCAATATGTCGCTGTGGAAGATTCAGTGTTTGATGTGGGTGATGATGCGATCTGTTTGAAATCGGGCAAGGATGAAGAAGGCAGACGGATGGGCAAACCCTGTGAGTACATCACGATTCGAGGCTGCCAGGTGTATCATGGCCATGGCGGATTTGTGGTGGGAAGTGAAATGTCTGGTGGGGTGCGCAATGTGCAAGTTTCTGACTGCATGTTCATGGGGACTGATGTGGGCATTCGCTTCAAAAGCACCCGTGGCCGGGGCGGAATCGTGGAGAATATCGATATCAGTCGTATTCGCATGATCAGTATCGCAGGTGAAGCCATTCTGTTTAGTCTGTTTTACGGTCAGAACAAAAACAATCAAGCAGCAAGTGTAGTCGCAGTTGCATCTGAAACGACGCCTTGTTTTCGAAACATCACGATTCGGGATTCCTCGTGCATAGGTGCCCGTACTGCCATGCTCTTGCAAGGGTTGCCGGAAATGCCAGTTACAGGGATTCGCTTGGAAAATGTCACGATTTCGGCTGAAAACGGGGTAATTTGTACAGATGGGAAGGAACTATCTTTTCAACATGTGCAAATTCTGGCCAAGAATGAACCTGTGTTCACGCTCGAAAATTGCCAGCGTGTTCACTTTGACCAAATGGAGAATGTCCCTGCCAAAGCTGTCAAAATCATTGCGCAGCCGATCATTCCGCTGCTGACCGCACCGTATTATACGGGCGTTTTGGAATTCGACATCAATCAGGCTGAAGCGTTGTTGACGTGGCAAATTGACAATGGCGGATGGTCAAAAAACATGTATGAATCTTACAAGAAGCCATGGGATGGTCAGGCGCCGAAGTCTGAGTGGCGCAAAGGCAGCATCGATTTGGCTACGATTGACAACGCCGGCACTGTAAATGAAATGCTATTTCTTGCGAAAATGTATCAGGAGACATCCGATATTCGTTACCGGGATGCTGTTCGACTTGCTGTCAATTTGCTGTTGGAAATGCAGTATCCAAGCGGTGGATGGCCGCAAGTTGCCCCGCATCGAGGCAATTATTCCGATTATGTGACGTTTAACGACGATGCAATGATCCGCGTGATGTTCGCTTTTCGAATGCTGGTCAATCAAACTTACCCGTTTGATTCTGATCTGGTTACAGCAGATCAAGTCACGCAAATGAAAATTGCCTTGGATAATGGGCTGGAGTTTATCTTAAAATCCCAGATTCCAGTTAACGGCGAACTGACCGCCTGGTGTCAACAACATGATCCGGTGACTTATGAGCCTCGCCCTGGGCGCTCCTACGAGCTTCCCGCGATTACCGCTAATGAATCGGTTGGGGTGCTGGAGTATCTGATGACCCTTCCTGAACCTACTCCAGAAGTAATGGCCGCTATCAAAGGTGCACTGAATTGGTTGGAACAGGCAGCGGTCAAAGGCGTCAAGTTTGTCTGGCGGGACCCTGACAATCGTTATTTATATCCGGATCCAGACAGTACGATCTGGTATCGTTTTTATGAAATTGGTACGAATTTGCCACTGTTTGTTGGGCGAGACGGTGTTCCTAAACGTGAGATCATCCATATTGAAGCGGAAAGAAGGAATGGATACGCATGGGCGGGGAAGTGGCCTGCAGCCCTCTTATCGGATGCCAAAAGAAACGGGCTATTATGTTGATTTCATTTCGACTGATCAGGTGGAAATAACGGGAGGGAGCACGTACCTATGTACTTATTTTCTTATTTCAAAACGCAAGATGAATCGATGTATCTTGCTAGTAGTCGTGATGGATTCTCTTGGGAAGAATTGAATGGTGGCGCTCCGGTATTGAAAGGAGAAGTGGGCACCAAACAAATTCGGGATCCGTTCGTCTATCAAGATCCGCTCGGTCGGTTTCATGCGATTTGGACTGACGGATGGGGAAGCAGCTCGATTGGATATGCGTACTCGGATAACCTGCTCGATTGGCAAGGACAAAGATTGCTTCCCGTTATGGCAGAAGTCGCAGGTACCGCCAATTGTTGGGCGCCAGAACTGTTTTTTGATAAAAGGCGACAGCAATATCGAATCATTTGGTCCTCCACCGTATTGGCTGTTGGCGAGGAGAAAAAACGTGACCATCGCATTTGGTCTGCATTGACCAACGACTTTACAGAACTGCAGCCATCGTCTTTGTTTTTTGATCCAGGTTATAATGTGATTGACGCTTGTGTGGTGGATGCCAGCGATCGCTATTTCATGGTATATAAAGATGAACGCGGAACAAATGAACCCGGTTCTTCATTTAAAGCAATCCGATCCTGTTTTTTGGAGCAATCTGGAGATGATCGACCTTCATTTTCTGAGCCTTCTGAGCTTCTTACGCCAGTATTTAGTGAAGGACCTACACTGTATTCGGTGGGCAGCGGCTTGCAGCAGCGCTGGTTGATGCTGTACGACAAGTTCCGTGAACGCCGTTATGCAGCACTCTCGTCCAAGGACTTGCTGCATTGGGAAGAGCCGACTGAACAGCTGAAGCTTCCGGCCGGTGTACGACATGGCAGTGTGATTCAAATCGAATCGAATTAATGGAATATCAAAACTGCCATATTGGAGGGATATAAATGCAACCTTTTAATGGACTGGGAATGCATGCTGGGAATTTATGGCATTATCGTCAGCCGTTACGCGCTCCATTTCAGGCACTGGGTTGGCGCAGTGAGCGGCGTTTTTATCCAGGACAACATGATATTTGCTCAGTAGCCTATTGGTATCAGACACTTCCAGCTGCAGAATTTTCTAAACTGCCCAGCCGCGATGAGTTAGAAATCGTTTAAAGGTATAACAAAAGTACCCCTGGCTCATAATGAATCTGTCATCATCTTTATGGTAGTTGCAGGAAAGAAGGATAAGAAATGGATCACCAAGGCTTAGCAGATATAGGATTGTTGATCATTCGTTTAGTTGTAGGTCTTACTTTTGTGGGACACGGGGCTCAAAAATTGTTTGGTTGGTTCGGAGGGGCAGGACCTACGGGCACAGGAGCTTGGTTGGAATCCATTGGAATCAAGCCAGCAGGTAAAATTTGGGCTATCTTGGCCGGATTATTTGAGTTTGTTGGGGGCCTGCTTTTTGCATCTGGGGTTTTAACTATAGTAGGAGCTGCTCTAATTATCGTGATCATGATTGACGCAATTGTTACTGTACACGCTCGAAATGGATATTGGATTGAAAAAAACGGATTTGAGTACAATCTGGTATTGATCGCTGCAGTTCTTGGTGTAGCACTGACCGGACCCGGACAATATGTGTTGTTGTACCAACCCTGATTGCCTTTTTATCGATAGTTGTGCTTTGATTACCGCATATAAATGCGGTTTTTTTTATGCCCAAAAAGGAGATGTACGTACAACTATAGGTGTTGTATAATTTAGGAATTCATTGTTTCAGAGGAGTATGTGAATTCGTTGCCTAAATACATGCAATTGAAGCAAGAAATCGTGTCATGGATCAATTCAGGTCGTTACAGGCCAGGTGATCAACTGCCATCAGAGCATGAAATCTCCGATCAATTCGGGTTTAGCCGCCAAACTGTCAGGCAAGCCATAGGTGAACTGGTGCAAGAAGGATGGTTGGAACGTACACAAGGAAAAGGAACATTTGTCTCCCGGACTCCAGCCAGTCTGCGGAAAACTGGTGATTTCAAAACGGTAGCTCTGATCACCACTTATATATCTGAATATATTTTTCCATCGATTGTTCGGGGAGTAGAGTCAACGTTAAGGGCACGCGGGTATCGTTTGCTTCTCTCGAGTACAGATAATCGCAAGGAAAAAGAGAAAGAAAGCCTGGAGCTTATGATGAGTCAAACACTTAGCGGTTTGATCATTGAACCAACAAAAAGCGCGGAAGGAAACCCCAATTTCAGCTATTTTTTATCGCTTGATTATCAACATATTCCTTTTGTGATGATTCACGAAAAGTACAGAGATCTGGAGTGTCCGACGATCAAGTTAGATGATGAGCGCGGAGGCTTTTTGGCGACTGAGCACGTAATTAAACTTGGACACCGTAAAGTTGTCGGTTTCTTTAAATCAGATGATCTGCAAGGAATTGATCGAATGAAAGGATTTATGAGAGCGTTTCATGAGAATGGCGTTCCTTTATCTCCAGAAGCCATTGTTCGCTATCAGACAGAGGAGCGCACCTTACTTCCGATGGAACGTTTGAGATTGCTGCTTGAATCGCAGCAAAAACCAACAGCGATCGTTTGCTACAATGATGAATTGGCTATCCAACTTCTTGATGTCATACGGCGCTCAGGACTTCAAATTCCAAGAGACATTTCGATTGTTGGATTCGACGATGCTCCAATAGCTGCTGCTGCAGAGGTTAAGCTCACTACTCTGTCTCACCCAAAAGAAGAGATGGGACGAACGGCAGCAGAAATGTTGATCAACTGGATTGAAGGAAACGCTTCTCCTGAGTATAAAGTGTTCGCCCCAGAGCTAATCGTGCGGGAGTCTACAAAGAGGATGGACAATGTCTAAATGGGCTAAATAAAAGAGGGGCTGCATAGAAACAGGTATGCAGTCTTTTTTAGTGACACACTTGTACGTACAAGTTTATAATGAAATTTGATAAATCATCAAAATAAATTGCTGGTGGTGATAACTTGTTAGAACAACTAAAACAGAAAGTTTGGGAAGCCAACTGTGCGCTTCCTAAGCATCAACTGGTGACCTTTACCTGGGGAAATGTAAGCGGAATTGATCGTGACCA
>JAQBPP010000054.1 GCA_028287455.1 Bacilli bacterium
TAAGATTGCAATGCAAATTGGTGGAAAATTAGTAAAATTTACTTTCGAGGGAATCATTGAAAAGTTTAGCGGCAAGTACATCAAGCGTGATGTGAAAACGATGTCCGAGCGTACTCAGAAAATGGTGGAGCCCTACATAACGGAAGGTCCCTGCAAGCTATGCCGCGGCGCCCGTCTCAACCACGCGGCGCTCAGCTGCAAAATCAACGGGTTGAATATTGCCGAATTGTCCTCGATGGAGATCGACCAATTGATCGATGTTATCAAGGCAATGAAAGATTCTGAAGCGGCCCCTATGGTGAAAACAATAACAGCGAGGCTGCAGCACCTCATTGATATTGGCCTGGAATACCTCTCCCTCGACCGCGAAACGGACACATTGTCCGGCGGCGAATCGCAGCGTGTGAAAATGGTTAAACACCTTAGCGGCAGTCTGGTGGATGTGACCTACGTTTTTGATGAACCAAGCGTCGGGCTGCATCCCCGCGATGTGCACCGACTCAATGAATTGCTGCAAAAATTGCGCGATAAGGGGAATACCGTCATTGTGGTCGAACATGACCCGGATGTGATTAAAGTGGCAGATTATATTGTCGATGTCGGCCCGCAAGCCGGCAGTCGCGGCGGCACCATTGTTTACGAAGGCAGTTATCGAGGCCTGCTCGAGGCCGATACGCTTACGGGCAACCATCTGAAACAGTCTATGCCGCTTAAAGACAGTTATCGTTCAGCATCTGGCAAACTATCCATCGTGGGCGCCAATATGCACAACTTGCAAAATGTCAGCGTCGATATACCTGCAGGTGTGCTAACTGTAGTGACAGGCGTTGCCGGCTCCGGCAAAAGCACGTTGATCAATGAGGTTTTTTTGCGTCAACACCCGGAAGCTATTACAATCGACCAAAAGGCTGTCGGTGTCTCGACCCGTTCTAATCCGGCAACCTATACCGGCATCATGGACGACGTGCGCAAGGCGTTTGCCTCCGTGAATAAAGTCAGCCCGGGTTTGTTCAGCTTTAACTCCAAAGGCGCCTGCGAAAACTGCCAAGGTCTTGGCGTAGTTTACACCGACCTGGCATTCCTGGACAGCGTAAAAATCCCCTGCGAGATTTGTGGGGGTAAGCGATTTAAAGAAGAAGTGCTGGCTTACAAACTAGGTGGCAATTCGATCGCCGAAGTGCTGGAGATGACCGTCGAAAAGGCCCTCGCCTACTTTGATAGTAAAGAGATCGTTCGAAAGCTGCAGGCCATGAGCGACGTCGGACTGGGTTATTTGACTCTCGGCCAGCCGCTCAGCACGCTTTCGGGCGGTGAATGTCAACGTATCAAGCTGGCAAGCGAATTGCATAAAATGGGTAGTATTTACGTCATGGACGAACCGACGACCGGCTTGCACATGTCTGATATCGGCCATCTGCTAGCGATCATCAACCGTCTGGTAGATGACGGGAATACTGTCGTTGTGATCGAACATAACCTGGATATTATCCGGAATGCCGATTGGATTATTGATCTGGGGCCAGATGGCGGCAACAAGGGTGGAAAAGTCATCTTTGAAGGCACACCCAGGCAGATTATTGATGCAGAACTTTCAATTACGGGTAAGTATTTGAACAGCAGAATACTAAGTGAATGAGGAGGCGAAACTCAACACCGACGCGAATTGGATGTAGGAGAAGGGCTGTACGACGGCAGTTAAAGGAAAGAAAACTAATCTGAATGTAAAGGAGTGAAGCGGAATGGGACAGAATTCAATCGAATTAAAACCTTTCATGCAAATGGAAGTTGGGCAAAATGTTGAATACTTTCGCACCGTGCCTATCCAATTGGGAAAAGATTCCCCGAAAACATTCTTAACATTTTATAGCGCGGATTTTGATATTGATTCCGGATATAGAATGTTTAGCTTTCCGACTGACACATTAAAAATGATGGTTTATACAGATCAAGGTGAAATACTATGGCGCCGTGACTTGGGACCAGGAGTTGTACCGGGAACTTGTTTCACGAACTTTTTTGCATTTGATTTAGATAATGATGGCGTGGAAGAAATATGGTTTGTAAATAATCCAGATACCATCCATCCTTTTAATTTATATGAATATGTACTGGAACGTGTAAATCCACTGACTGGCGAAACGACAGGTCAATGGCCATGGCCGCACGATAATCCGCATCAGAGTTCTCATCGTCAATTTCGTCAGCATATTTTTGCTGGATATGCAAAAGGGGAACCTGTCCTAATCACCGCGCAAGGGACATATGGTCCTACCTATATTCAGGCGTGGTGGCCAGATATGACCTTGCGTTGGACACTAGCCGTAAATCCTGGCGTTGATGGTCCTGCAGGAAGCCATGTGTTTCCAGTAGTCGATATCAATGATGATGGCATTGATGAGTTTATGTGGGGCGAAAGGTGCATTGAAGTAGATTCCGGCAAAGAAATTTTCCGGTGTGATGGTGACACCTGTTGGCTGGGACATTCAGACATGATTCAACCTATTTTGAATCCAGATAATGGCCGTTGGTATGTCTATATCAATCGAGAACAATTGGAAGATCAAGGCCCTCGCATTTTACTCTATGACAATCAGGGAAATCGAGTATGGGGGCAGGTAAATGAAGGTCATATTCATAAAGGTTGGGTAGGCCGAATTGGTCCTAACGGTGAAATGATTGCAACGGCTGGAATAATTAGTGGACAAGAACGGGACTTGAAGGGGCGTTATTATAGTGGTATTCAGGAATACACTTTTGAAGCTTGGACAGGAAAACCAGTCCAATTACCATACAGTACATTTGATACAGCGCCAATTGACTTGAATGGCGACGGTTTTCATGAAATTGTTTATGGAGTATCTTCTGGAAATGCCCGAGTTATCGATCGATTTGGCAATCTCATTAAAGAAATAGGTGGCCGTATTGTTATGGCATCAAAAATCATTAATCATCCAGGTGAACAACTGTTGATTTATCACAAGGATGGTAAAGTGCAAATCTGGGCAGATGTAAATGCTTCTGAAGATACACCTGAAGCATTAAAACGTTATTCCAATCCATTCTATAAATTTAATCAGAAGTATCCTACTAAAGATTATGTCATGTGTATGCTTGGTGGAGTCTAGAGATTATAAAATTGCTTAGTATAAAGCTGAAGAAAAAGAGGGGAAGAAGAAATGGGAAGTTTTGTTGGAGGAAAACTGCAAATGTAAATCGTATTACTGCGGAGTGCCTTGCCAGTTACGGCGTCAATTGGTGTACTTGAAAAGGTCGGAATGAATTAACAGTCGCCAACGAACGATATTCTCAATAGGGAGTTCACCAAGCAGGAATGATATAAGGGCGGCTTTGGGCTACCCTTAGTTGTCATAAAGCGCGTTATGAGACGAAAAAACAATAGAGGGACATCCACAAGGACATCGTTTGATATCCTCTGTTCTTCGCGTATACTCATCTGTTAGTTAGTACATGCTTAAGGATCACCACATTCAATTGATTATTTGGATAAGTTCCGTCAAATTTGAAACAATGAAATCTGGACGTTCGCCGAGTTCCTCCATGGGTTTTTCGACCCGATTCACCCAAGCCACATTGAACCCGAAAGACTTTGACCCAGCGATATCCCAGCCATTTGACGACACGAACAGGATGTCTTCTTTAGGTACATTTGCCGCTGTGAGGGCAAATTCGTATGCCCTAGGATCTGGTTTGTAGACCTGTACCCTATCCACGCTGAGGATTTGGTCAAAATATAACTCGAGTTTTGCGTTTCTGACCATTGTTTGAAGCATCTTCTCTGTTCCGTCTGAGAGGATCATCCGCCGAAGGGATGTCAATAATTTGAGAGTAGACTCGACTTCTGGATACGATGGCAGTGTTAAATACGAGTCTAGTAATGTATCAATGATTGCATTGGTATAATTTTTCCCAAGTTGATTCAGTGTAAACCGAAGCGCATCACGATTTACCTGTTCAAAGTCTATGTAACGGCCCATCAGTGAGCGCAGCCAAGTGTATTCAAGCTGCTTTTGACGCCACACTCTGCTGATGATTTTTCCATTACCAGGGTAGAGCTTCTCACAGACCCTAGAAACCGAATTTACATCAAATAGCGTCCCGTACGCATCAAACACAACGGTATTTATCAATCGGACTTCATCCTTTTGAAATAACCTTCATTTCACACCCCCTGCGACATTAATTCGAACCATATGTGTGGACCAGACCAGTGCCGCTACTTCGCGAAGGTCATTTTGTCCTGACTGCCAGCCACAAACCAAAACTCAAACTTCTTCCGATTCACTGACATCACTCCTGTTTTGAGATAGAATCAATCGTTCCTTAATCCGGTGATAACCCCAAACGATGAAACCCAAAAAGATCATCAGCATGCCCATCGCGCAGACCCCGTTCCACTCTTTCAGGTGCCATGCCCAGCTGCCTAAGGCTGATCCCAGCGACCCTCCCAAAAAGGAAGTGACCATATATACAGTGTTTAAACGGCTTCTCGCTTCAGGAATCAAACTGTAGATCCGGGTTTGATTTAAAATCTGACCGCCCTGCACCCCCATATCAAGCAGGATGACGCCTGCGATCAATCCCCAGATCTGCGTACCGAAAAGCCAAAAACACATATAGGATGCGATCGTAATGCCAATGGCAAATCCGACAAGCTTTTTTGGTCCAAACCGATCGGCGAGCCTTCCTGCTATCGGGGCTGCAGAAGCTCCTACGACGCCGACTAGCCCAAACAAGCCAGCTACACTGCTTCCGTAATGATAGGGAGGCCGTTCGATAAAGAAGGTGAGCGATGTCCAAAACACGCTAAAACCGCCAAACTGCATAGCCCCGATCAAAGCAGCTTCCCTTAAAGTCCGCTCCTGTAAAATCAGCTGTCCAATCGATTTTATTAACTGACCGTACGACAAAACGGAATCAGGATAGCTCTTTGGCAGAACCATTCTTAAAAGGATTCCAAGCCCAACCATAAAACTAGCAGCTATCCAGTACATGCTCCGCCAACCGAAGCTTTGTCCAACAAATCCCGAAACAGTCCTGGCCAGCAGAATGCCGATCAAGAGACCGCTCATGACTGTGCCGATGACTTTTCCGCGTTCACGCGGTTCCGCAAGCCCAGCAGCAAGCGGAACAATGATTTGCGGAACAACAGTTGTGATACCGACAGCAAAGCTCGCGAGATCCATCCATAAAAGATTTCTTGCTGTCGCCACGCCAATCAGACACAGCGAAACAACAATAAGCAAGATGGAGATCAAATTTCGCCGTTCCTTCATATCCCCCAATGGGACAAAGCAAAACATCCCAATCGCATAGCCGATTTGTGTACACATGGAGACCAGCCCGACCCGCTCTACTGTGGTATGAAAGGAGCGGCCAATATCGGCTAGTAAAGGCTGGTTGTAATAAATGTTCGCGACCGCTAATCCGCATGCAACCGCCATAACCCAAATCAAGCTTTTCGATAACTTGTCTGGCATTTCTAAAAAAGCCCCCTACATTCACAAACTTTGACCACCAAATCAGTTGGCGTTCACAAGCCTTCATCAGTGGTGTAAGCTGCCACCGGCGCAACCGCGACTTTTGATCTGCGGTTCCCCCAAAAAACCCAAAGAAAATTGACCAGAAACAGAAAAGAGGTCCCGAAAAAAATACTCTGCATCCCGAAATTTCGGTCAATCAGTCCACCGAGCAAGGGGCCAATCACGTTCCCCATTGAACTGGCAGTTTGGTTGAAACCAAATACGATGCCTTGGTGTGCTCTTTCAGTCGATCTCCTTAACAAGGCGCTGATCGAAGGGACAATCCCGCCCATGCAAATTCCTATCAAAAACCGGATAAACCCAAACAGATAGGGATTATTCACAAACGACTGGGGTATGTATAAGAGAGCAGAACCTGCCAAACATACAAGCAAAACTTTGTGCGCCCCAATGCGGTCTCCAAGCTCGCCCAACCGGCCAGCGCTTAACGCCATTCCAAAAGCGCTCATGGCGAACACCAATCCGCTGACCGTTTCCGCATGGCTGTGTACGCCCATCGACTTGACATATAAAGTGATGACAGGTTCAATGGTCTGAATCCCAGCAGAAATCAAAAATGAGGTGAAATAAAGCGCAAGAAGAGTTGGTGCATTTTGAACAACTTCACGAAAACTGACAGGATGATAGGCTTTTATTTCCGCTGATCCTTTTTTCGTGTCTTTAATGAAAGCCATCACCAAAAAGGTGGAAAACAAAATAGCTCCTCCTGTAATTAAAAACGAATGCTCCATCCCGATTGATTCAGCAAGCATTCCTCCCAGCAAGGGACCTATCAACCCTCCCACAACATTGCCGGTCTGAAGTTTCCCAAGCGCTTCTCCCGCTTTTTCTTTTGGAGCAGAGATAGCGATTAAAGAGACAGCTGATGCCCCAAAACCGCCAAACACACCAAACAAGCAGCGCATCAACAATAAGTGGATTGGGGAGCCGGCAAACGCCATACTTCCGATGACTATACCTGATCCAATTCCCGAATAAATCATCGCCCGCTTTTGCCCAAACCGATCCGAATACCTGCCCCATAAGGGTGAGAATATCGATATAAATAAATGGTTGGCTCCGAAAATCATACCCGCCCACAGATCGGCCGACT
>JAQBPP010000100.1 GCA_028287455.1 Bacilli bacterium
CATTACCGAGTTTACACGTCAGTTGACCAATTTCCTGCCAACGGAATCAACCAGCGCCACTCATGAATCCACAGAGGTTTCTAATTCAAATCTTGTTGAAATACACCGCTAAAGCCCTCCATTTGGAGGGCTTTCTCACGTTATGGGAAAAAATGTTTTGTTTCTCCCATTTGTTTTACATAATTCTTTTACAAAGAGACCAAATTTCTCCTTTACCTTTATCTGTACATAGCGTTTGCTGCGGGTTCCCCAACTGCTGCAGATTCTGCCAGTTCAACGGCAGTTAAGACTGAAGTCAATCAACTTAAGCAGTTGCATGCGTCAGAACTTCAGTTAAATAAACAGATTCAAAATGCAGTTGAATCCTGGAAGCAGGCACATCCAACTCCGCAGAGCACACTTTCTGCAGACCAGAAAAAATTGACAACAGATCTTCGCAATCAACTGAAGGAATTGGCAGGGCAGAAAAAGCCGCTCCTTTCTCAAGCACAACAACTGCAGGACAAACTCTGTTGCAAGCCGTCCAAACTCAATAAAATAACAAAAAGGCGAGGAACGATTGTCGTTTCCTCGCCTTTTTGTTGAGCCTGAGTTGCAAACGTTATGTGTGCAGATGCTTAAGCCTCAACATATTTGACCAGCGCTTTTTGCAGCCCGACCCAGCCCTGTTCCATACGGTCGCGCACAGGAGAATGCGCTTCGCCAAATTCAGTTACTTGTTCTGCAGTCCAGCCGGAATGAATCAAAGTAAATTCTGTCTTACCATCCAAATCGATTAATTCGAACGTCAGTGTCCAATCCTTTCCCCAATGAAAAGCAAGACGACTCGGAGGATCCAGTTCGATTACTTTGCAAGGGGACATCCCATAGGGTCCTGCATCCAGGTGGAACTCATAATCGAGTACAGGTTGAAAATCATTGGGCATAAACCAGGCGGTCAAACCTTCGGAAGTCGCCACAGCGTCCCATACCTTACGGATTGGCGCATTCAATACGCAGGTCTGCCTGATGTCAGGTAAAGTATCTTGGGTGTTATTCTCCATGTTGCAGTCTCCATTTCATACGTCTCTTATTTTTATCGATTTACCTTGATCCTGTTGCAATTACGAATCCATTTGGTTTCGCATTGCATTATACGAAATCAAATGGTTTCGTGTCAAGAGAGGGTAGGTCTGCTCTCCATGATTCAGCTCTGTTCTTATCTGGTTATTTCATTAGGCTTTTCGCTATGGAGAGAATGACTTTGCGGGGAGCAAAACGAGTGGTAATGGCGATCATGCGATTCTTCACCCCTGTGATAACCACACTTTTTCCCTGTTTCAATGCTTTGAACCCTAACTCTGCAACTGTTTTGGCATCCATAACACCCTTGCCAAACAAACGAGTGTTGTTCATTTGGGAACGGGTTCCAAATTCTGTTTTAGTCGCGCCAGGGCATAACGCAGTAACCGTTACACCTGTTCCCTGCAATTCATTCGCGAGCGCCTCCGACACTGATAGTACGTAAGACTTGCTTGCTGCATAGGCAGCAAACAATGGAATAGGCTGAAAGGCCGCAGTCGAAGCCACATTTAAAATTTTACCTTTACGAGCTTCCAGCATCGCAGGCAAAACTAATCGGGTTAATTTAGTCAATGTTAAAACGTTCACTTCCAACATATTGACTACATCGTCAAGTTCGTTCTTGTCAAAAGGTCCATATACGCCAAAGCCAGCATTGTTGACGAGTACATCAATGAACAGACCTTTTTCAATGACTTGGTTAAACAAATCGTTAGCTGAAGTGGCTAATGACAAATCAAGTGAAATCACTTGTGAAGCGGTTCCGTAGCCGCGTTCCAATTCTTCAGCCAAACTGATCAGTTCACGTTCCCGTCTCGCAACAAGTATCAAATCGTATCCTTCGCGCGCGAAAATTTGTGCAAACTCACGTCCAAGTCCACTTGAGGCACCGGTTATTAGAGCGTTTTTCTTCAGTGGAAGCTCCTCCAATACAATTCGACTAAGTATCTGATGAGAGCGTACACCATTTCAAATTCAGTTGCCAGCGAAAATACAGTTGAAAAAAACACTACACTGTGCTAAATCTGTTAGTGAGTGATTACTCACTTTATACGTGTGGGAGTTGAAGACATGCTTAACAGTCAAGTGGATCACCCTGCAGACGGGATCCAAGTAAACCAAGTCCACCGCAAGTTTGGCAGCAAACACGTCTTGCAAGACATTACCCTGGAAGTGAAGCCGCGGGAGATATTCGGGCTGCTCGGCCCTAGTGGATCGGGCAAAACTACTCTTGTTAAACTGATCGCAGGTATCGATAAACCCACAAACGGCACTGTGTTCGTGGCTGGGGTACAGATGCCGCGGCTGGATATGCTAGGGAAGATTGGGTACATGGCGCAATCTGACGCGCTGTACACAGAGCTTTCGGCCAAAGAGAACCTCGACTTTTTCGCATCTTTGTACAGTTTGTCGCGGAAGGAAAAAAAGAAACGCATTGAAGAAGTTATGAAGCTCGTGAATCTCACAGATGATATGAACAAGCTTGTATCGGCTTATTCCGGTGGGATGAAGCGCCGCCTGTCTTTGGCGATTTCCATGCTGCATCGACCGAGTGTGCTGATTTTGGATGAACCAACGGTTGGCATCGATCCTGTGCTGCGCATGTCGATCTGGGCTGAGCTTCAAACCCTGAGTGAACAAGGCACCACGCTCATCGTGACAACCCATGTAATGGATGAAGCGGAAAAGTGTCACCGACTGTGCATGATTCGTGACGGTCGTCTCATTGCCGTGGGCACACCTGCTGAACTCAAGGAAAGCACGCATTCAGCATCAATTGAAGAAGCCTTTCTGGTATATGGGGGTGTGCGCCCTTGAGAATTCGTGCGTTGACCATCCGAATTTGTCGTCAATTCTTGCATGACAAACGATCGCTGGCTCTGATGTTGGTGGCGCCGCTTCTTATTTTGACACTGGTTTCTCTGGTTTTTAATGGTACTACGTATCAACCGAAAATCGGCATCGTCGATGTTCCGACGGCGATCACTCAAGGATTATCTCAGGCGAATGTTGCGTTGAATTCGTACCCCTCTTCTGCCAGCGCACTGGAGTCATTAAGCAAACAGAATATTGATGCCTATATCGACATGCAGGAGGGTAAGCCGCACGTGGTGCTGGAGGGCAGCGACCCTTCCAAAAACAAAGCGATCCTGCTGAGTCTCCAGAAACTCACTCTGCCTGCCTCGAGCAATGCAGCAGTCGGGCTGGCTCCGCAGCAACTATCCTACCTGTATGGCTCAGCCAGCATGACCTCCTTTGACAACTTCGGTCCTGTGCTGATCGGATTCTTCGCATTTTTCTTCGTATTCCTGGTCGCCGGAATCTCGTTTCTGAAAGAGCGCACAACAGGCACACTGGAGCGCCTGATAGCGGCTCCGATCAAACGATGGGAAATCGTTGCTGGCTATGTAGTGGGCTTCGGGATCTTCACCACGATCCAAGCGATACTGATCGCCTGGTTTTCTGTGGATGTGCTCGGCATCATGATGACCGGGCATCTGATCAACCTGCTGCTAGTGACCTTATTGT
>JAQBPP010000113.1 GCA_028287455.1 Bacilli bacterium
TTTTATCTGGAAGCGATGTGAACACAGCGTTGAGGAAAGCCGACGACGACATCAACAAAGCGATTGATACTGCAAAACAGCAAAAATAGTGATAGGAGGATATATGCAAACCGAATATGTTTTCCGAGATAATCATACCCTTTTGCTTGAGATCAATGACCATCTGGATTTTCCTCTTTTTTGGTGGCCAAGAACGTTGGTTCAGTTCCCAATAAGTTTCGCAGGCACAGTATTGCCCGAACAGATTTTGTTGCTGGATGCCAATACAGGCCAGCAGATTCCATATCAGTTGTCGGAAGTGAAAATGAATGGCGAGTTTCTGTCGTTTGCCAGGGTTCATTTTTTTGCGGACCTTCCCTCAGGGGGAAAAAGGGTCTATCAACTGTCAAAGACTTCACAATCAGCCTATCCCAGTTTCATAAAAGAAATCCGGGAAGGTAATTCAATCATTCTGGATTCGGGTTGTATTCAGGTGCGAATCCCTGCTTCTCAACAAGTAATGAATAATCGGGCTCCTGGTCCTATTATGCAGATTGCGCGAGGAGAAAAATGGATCGGAGACAATCAAATTGCAAGTCCCGTGCGGCTCATTGAAAGTATTGACAGCCTTTGCGTAGCTCATGGTCCCTTGTTTATCACTTATCAGGTCAACTATCGATTCATAGGCGGGGGCTCGTACCAGACCACGATTCGGTGCATCCTTGGATACGATTTTGTGGAATTTGATGAGGTCATACAAGAACTGGATGAACACTTGCAAATCTGTTATGAAACAACTTGGGATAATTTCACTCCAACCCATCGGTATCTGACTACCTGGCCGGATCATCACTGGGCAGCAGAAGACGGTCAATACGGGAACTATCAGTGGAGAAAAATTGATGAACAGTTTGTAATTCCTTACAACGGTGAGAATCCTGCCTTTAGTGGGCCAGGCAGCACTGGGAACCCAAACGGAGAGCTGCAGTATCGGCTTGCTCCTTATAATCCTTTTTTTGCTTATCATACTCGCCCTGCCGCCGCATTTTGGGATAATGATGATGCGTTAGGAGTCTTTATTCATAAACACAATAAGTGGCAGGACAATAAATATGCGATTTGGGCTTCTTCCGACAGTTTGCAAGTGCGTTTTTATTCTTGTAATCATGTTTTTTCCTGGAAATGGCCGCTTGTAAGTGGTACGCGCTCTACCTGTATCGCATTTTATCCACATCAAAAGGATTTAGAGGTATTTAAGCGCCTGGAGCAAAGTGCGACCGAACTGCAGCAGCTTGGCATTTCAAACAATGACAGCCGTAAGTTGACACAATTTCCAACCACCTATACTGCTTTTCTGCACAACCGATATGTAACACTTCACCTTGACAAGATGAAGGATTGGGTATTGCAGTATGACAATGAGCGGCCTATTGTGCAATTTCCTGCTGGAAAAATGTCGAGTTTGCAAGAGTATGAACAGGCAATTTGGAAAAGCGGCCGTGTCGTCATTGCGACCAAAGGGATCGAGAATTTTCACGAGCGGCCCATTACTTTTGACGCTGTTGAATTAAGGATGGTCTATGATTGGATCGTGGATGGCTTTTGCAGATTTTTACCGGAAATGAGTGAAAAACAGCGGAATCGTCTGACAGCTTTGCTGCTTGTGACTGCATATGTATGCGCATCTGAAGTGATCGCTCCAATGCAAACTTCCCTTGGGGGGCACCCTAATTTTCTGTCAGATATCAAAAGTGTGCCTGCACAGGCAGCATTTTTGTTTCCTAAACATCCGTTGGCGAAAGAATGGGCGGATGAATTTGAAAAATTTATCGAGTTGAACACCCGTTTCCATACACGGCCTGCTGTACCAGCATGGGAAGCGTTCGGGGGGCGTTGGACAGAGAATTTGGGAATCTATGTCTGGGCTTTTTTACGTCCGGCGATTCTTGCGGAATTTGTTCTGCAAGAATTTACAGATGGCAAAAATCGCCTTGCTTTTGACAACGTCGCAAGTCTTGGGGACTTTCTCATTCATTCGTTGACTGCCCCGTTTCTGCCGGAAAACCCATCTGAAACATTAGGAGCGTTCCAGTCTGCGAATGAACCGCGGAGAGTGTACCCACCACAAGGAGCTCATGCCCATCGCAGAGTTCCTCAGCGAATCCTGGCGAGACTGGGCAAATGCATGATGCGTTATCGGCCTCTGCTGGCAGAATATATGTTTTGGGCTTCCCGGCCGACAGATTTGTCGATGGAACATTCCAGCAAGCATGATGTTTGGTCGATCCTGTTTGATCGTGATACGGACAGCAGCGGTACCAAGCCGCAGCTGGCGAGCAGGAAGTATACAGGTTATGGCATGATTTTGCGGGCAAACGTGGACACCGCACAAGAGATGTCGATTCACCTGCAGCAAATTGACCGTGGTCCCAATTATCGCTGGGGCATCGCTGCTGAAGGCGGTTGCGGGGTCATTTACTATTATGCACATTGCAAATGCTACAGCCATAATGGTGAAGAAGATGTCGGCGACAGGCGTGTACAGGATACCGATTTTTGCAGTACATTCGGCGTTTGGAAGGATGGGCGCTACAAATCGGTTGGTATGAACGACCTGCATCGCCCCATGTATGATCTTCAGGTCGCCCAATTTGCTGAAGTGTTGTCCCGTGAAGGGCAGGATGCGTACTCCTGGCCGGAATATCGGGGCAGAAGCGTGATGATGGTCGGCGGAGATTATATCGTAACGTATGACGCGGTTGGACATCCGACTGTAAAAACGAGATTTTCCTGGTTTGTTCATAAAGAGGAATCATTCCCGTTCATTCACTTCGTCAAAGGAATCAATCTCCGTCAGACTATCGATCGGCATCCTGTGACCGAACTTACGACAGGAACCACGACGGGAAGATGGTACGATGGAGAGGGAGATCGAATGGCGGTTGTCAGCCATAGATCGGATTTGATGGTCGAGAATACCTCCTGGGGATGTACGGTGGAATCGGGTGATGGTTTCGATTCTATTTTCCGCAGCGAAGAAACCGTTAGCTGCGATTCTGATGGGATCCGATTTTCAGGAACTGCAGGAGTGGTCCGCCATAAAAAAGATGGACGACATCAACTGGCTCTGTTTCACGGCACAAGGATCGGTACAGAACACATTACCCTTTGTGTAGACGATCCGGATCTCGGGATAAGTGCTGAATATAGCGATGTAAATGAACTTTCGGGTGATTCATTTGGACGCAAAGAGGGCACTTTGACATTGGTGTTTCACGATTGCTTAAAGCCTGCTGCTGCTTTTTACATCGATGGACAAAAAGTGAATGTCCTGATGCAGGACAACAGGATCACGGTATCACTGCCGCCTGGGAAACATAAATGGCAATGGACGACAAAGCTGCCTGTCCCTTTATCGCCTTCTGTGCTCGGCACCGATAATTCCAGCGGCCAGGCCAGAGTGTTCTATACGGCATCCGCAGGGGCAGATCACTACCGGATTGAACTCAGCAGCGATGGCGGGGCATCCTGGCAAACTGCCGGGATCGGCAAAGAAACCAGTTTCGTACTGCGGCACCTGCGCAATGGGGAGAAGTTGCATGTCCGCATTGCGGCCTGCAATGCAGAACAACAAAGCGAGCCGTCAGCAGAATACCCGATTTACGTGACAGATCAGCCTTCACTGCCACCGGACGGATTGCGGCTTAAGATCAATGACAATTGTACCTCTTTGACATGGGGGGAAGTCTTAGGGGTTGCCGAATACAGACT
>JAQBPP010000142.1 GCA_028287455.1 Bacilli bacterium
CGTGTTACAAGCCGTTTCAAGACACCCAATTCACACGTATAGTAGAGCGATCCTACTTTAGTGAGGTGAATTTCGATGTACGGAACATTTGGAAGCTTTACTCGTTGGGCGGTAGTATTTTTGATTATCTTCGTGCTGTTTATCTTGCTGGTTCCTGGAACAACCTATTAACAAGAATCAATCAAGTGAATCTTCACTAGACGGCCACTATCGGTAAGCAGCGCTTGCCGATAGTGCATGTTCGGAGATGATGAAATGCCTTTAATTACACACATGCTGCAGAGAGGCCCGGTCAATGCTGGAGTGGTGCTGGCCCATCTGGCGGGGTATCTGATCCCCATCTGTTTCGTTTTTGGACAAGTCCTGCTGCATCCACTGTACATGTACGTCGGCAGCAACGAGGATGCCGGGCAATTCATGTGGTACCTGGGCTGGTTTTGGCATGCTGTAGTGTCTGGACATCATCCGTTTGTGACAAATCTGGAAAACTTCCCCGGCGGGGTTAACTTAATGGCTAATACTTCCCTGGTTGCAGAAGCGATTGTATTTGGTCCTTTGCTGTACCTGGTAAATAGCGTATTTGCTTTTAACTGTCTGCTCTTTGCAGACATGCTGACAATCGGTCTATTAGCAACCCTGATCTTGCGCAAGCTGGGATGTCGACAGTGGCTGGCCTTGTTTGGCGGTATTCTGCTCGAAACCTGCCCTTATTTCATCAATCAATTAGTTGATGGGCATGCCAACCTGGTTACAGGTCCAGTATTCGTGCTGGCCATACTGTATTTAATCGTGCGTATTGCCAAAGCAGCTGACAGGCCCAACGCATGGACAGGCTTTATGATCGGATTGTTGGCAGCGCTTATGTTCTATACCTCTTTGGAAGTATTCGCTGTCGCGGTGCTGATTGCCTTGTTGATGAGTCTGCTTTTTCTGCTGTTTGACACAGGTGAACTGGTTCAGTTTTTGAAAAGGGCTTCCGTCCGAACGGGAGTTTCTGCTGCAGTGACGATAACTGTACTGATTAGCCCTGGCATTTATCTGTTTTTTGCGGGTCCATTTCATTTCCAGTCAAACCTGCCGCTTATGCCGGTCGACCAGTTTGTTACCGATCTATTAAATCTGGTCATTCCGACCAACGCACAATGGCTGCATAACCATGCCACCGATCAGGTAACGAGCCAGTTCACTGGCGGCCTGTCCGAACAAGACGCTTACCTCGGTTTGCCTGCACTGATTCTGCTCGTGTGGGCTGCCACACTATTGTGGCGGATTCGCTACGCACGCGCCCTTTGTGCAGGCACTCTGCTGATCGTGATTCTATCGATGGGATCGCAGCTGCACCTACTGGGCATGTCAGATCAACTGCAGCTGCCTTGGAGTCTGCTCGTACATCTGCCTTTGATTGGCAACGCCTTGCCATCCCGCTTCATGTTGTACGCGTTTCTCCTCTTCATCCTGGTAGCAAGTCTTTGTATTGAACGAGTTTTATCGGAAGGAACACAGCGGTGGCAAACGTTATACGCTGCAGGATGGCTAGGATTAGTGCTCGTGACATGGCTGCCAGCCGTGCCCTTTTGGCATCAAACGGTTCCTGCATCCGCCAAGTCCATCGAGCCTGGCGGAAAACTATATCAGCTGCTTGCGGGCCATCCGACGGCGATCATCTGCCTGGACTACTGGCATTTTGGTTACTATATGGGGATTTTGGCCGATACTCATTACGCATTTCCAGTGACGAATGTCTACGGTTTTCCTTATACAACAGCGTCCATGGCAAATCAGTTGGAAGAACAATTCCCAAACCAATTTTTATTTACAAATCAGTTTAAAGACAGCAAGCAGTCGCCAGTAAATCAATTAAAAAACTACATAGCCACACGTAAACCGGAGCGATTTGTTTATCTGGATGAGTTTGCTGCCGACATGTCTGCCTCCCTGGAACAGGCGCTTACGATTGTGTGCGGCAAACCGGTCACTGATGGAAGCGCTATGGTGTGGATCGTTCCTTAAAGGCATTATTTAGTAGAATCCATAGGTAAAAAAATATGGACGTTTGTTATTCAACTAACAATAACAAATGTCCATAGCCGCTGAAACAAACAGTCCTGTGAGGGTGTGAACTTAAGCTTTAATCTGGGGCAACCTGCCGCTGCGCTGCTGATTTTCGGCACCCAAATCATACGGATAACTGACTGGCATCTCGCTGGCACGATTTAACCGATCGATTTGCTCGGCAGTCAAGGACCAGTCGCTGGCACCCAGATTGTCTTCCAACTGCGGTACATTGCGGGCACCGATAATCGGCGCGGTAATCACCGATTTGCTCAATATCCAGTTCAATGCCACTTGTGCAGCAGACTTGTCACTCTGTTCGGCAATTTCCAACAAAGTGTCGACCAGATTCCAGGTAAACTCGTTGTTATGCCTGTTCCAGTTGTCCTGGTTGCTGCCCACCCGCGTATTTGCAGGCGGCTCCATGCCGCGCCGGAATTTACCGCTCAGCCAGCCGCCGCGCAGAGGACTCCAGGGAATGACGCCCAGCCCTGCGTCTTCACAAAGCGGCAAGAGTTCATACTCGGTCGCCCTGCACAACAGGTTGTATTGCGGCTGCAGGCAGGTGAATGCTTCCCAGCCCATTTGACGCGAAAGATCAATCGCTTTTTGCAGCTGCCAACCGCGGAAATTGCTGACCCCGATGTACCGGACGACGCCTTTGTGCACGAGGTCGTTTAATGTGCTAAGCGTTTCTGCCAGCGGTGTCAAAGGATCCCACGCATGCACCTGAAACAGGTCGATATAATCAGTGCGCAGTCTGCGCAGACTTGCTTCCACAGACGACAAGATATGTTTGCGGCTCAGACCAATGTCGTTAGGTCCGTCTCCCATGCCGAAACGAACTTTAGTAGCGATTACAAACGAGTCACGCTGCTGATGCTGCAGCCAACGGCCAACAATCTCTTCCGATACACCGCGCGTATATACATTGGCAGTATCGATAAAGTTGCCCTGGGCTTCTGCGAACCGGTTCATGATTCGCTGACTCTCGGCTTCATCTGCGGTTTGGCCAAAGGTCATCGCGCCCAAACAAAGTTCACTGACTTTCAATCCGGTTTTCCCCATCAATCTGTACTGCATCTGGATTCCTCCTCGCCTTGTCTCTACTGTCTTAATGTTCGCTGCGCAGCCAAACAAATCCTTTTAGATGCTAGAGTGGAACAGCTTCCTTCGTGGAACTATTCCTGCTCAATTCTAAGCAGCCAGCCTGATTTTGCTTCGGCAGTTTTTTTCTGCAGTAAAATCCGGTACAAGCGGTCGCCCCAGACCGGGTGAAGTCTGCCATCCGTGATTTCAATCAGTTCAGTGCTCGTGTCGAAGACAGATGGGTCAGTGATGACCGTAAGCTTTAGTCCGACCTCATCAGTCAAATGAATGGTGCCAGCTTCGTCAACAACCGGACGATGAGGGGTCATCAGGCTGAGCGCAATCGGTGCATCTGCCTGATGCAGCTCGAACTGATCGGCAAGTTCCAGACAGGCTTTGCCCGATCGATTGAAGTAAAAGCTCCTTTGCCATGCGATAATCCCAGCTTCCGGCGGATATGCGCGCTCCAGATTAAGTGCGAATTGTACCGCACGGTCGCTGGACTCATACGAAACCTGCGTTGCCCTGAAATCAGCTCCAGCTTGCTGCCCAAGCCCGTTTACGCTGGGCAAATTGTGATAGCCAGATTGCATGGTCCATATCTCGTAGCGACTGGGACTAAATGTTTTGGCGGTGTAGGTTTCCACACCCACATCGATCAGAAAAGGGCGGCCATCGACGTAAACCACAAAATTGCCGACGTCATTGTGGTTGTGGCTTTCATTGTTGTGGCCCCCTTTGACTGCCAGATATAGCCCCAGGTGTGTCCCTTCCTGCTCGCGCGCAGCCATCACCTCGATGCCATCCAGCCACACATCGCGTACATAGGGTGGGTTGGCATCAGCCGCCTCAATTTCGGAGGCGTTAAACAGCGCCGGCAGCTGCCGCAAAAGCGACAGCCATTTGCCTCCTGATGATCCTTCCTCGCCTGCGGTACGATTCGCCGCTGCCCCCAGCGCCATCAGCTTAGGATCGCAGATGCGCTGTCCATACCGGAACACCAGGTTAGCCGAAATATTATTTTTCGCTCCGCCGTCTGCAAAATTAATATAGTACTCGTCATGGATAAACGAGCGATAGAGAAAACGCCCGATTTCCTGCACTAACGGCTGTTCATAGAGATCAATTCTGCCTCTTGATGCACTGCGGAGCAGCTCTAAACAATCCAGCAATGCCCCGCCAGCCCGGTCCCAATAGGAAGTGCCCTCGTCACAACCGCCATCCGCATGATAAACCTTGATAAATTGATCGAGACTGCGCATCGCTTTGTTAACGGCTGATATGCGGCGCTCCTCATTTTCTTCGATCAACAGGAAGGCTGTTAAACAATTGGAGTTGCACCAAGGATTCCAATTGTTGACTTGGCGATCAGTGGCGAGCCCCATCCACCAGAAGTCATCACGCGCCAGGTAGGGGTCCAGAATTCTCCTGCGCATTTCCAGCCGAATGCGCTCGCTCACCAACTCCGATTCTTGATCCAGGCGCGTCCGCAGCAAGTAATGAGTAATCGCCAGCAGTCCAGCGGTCTCTCCAGCGAACAGGTCGATAATCGGCTCCGTCACGTCTGGCAGTTTAGCCTTGCTGCGCTGGCTAATGTAATTGTGAGCAGACACGCCCCAAAACGACTCTTCACAGATGCACCAAATCCCATTGATAATATCGTCCAGAAAGCGTCCCTGATCCTCGATGCACTCCGCGATGACAAGCGTGCTTAACGCTTTGCGCCGGGCAAAGTGGCGCTCTTCAAATCGGCTGCGATTTCCGTTTCGGACAAACTCCATAAACACGGTTGCTGGCAGGGAAGGCCATTGCCAGCTCACGTGTTTTTCAGCTTCTGACACCCAATACTCTGTCAGGTGAGCAGGCAGGCACTCCCACTCCTTGCGATCATCAACAGTTGGAAAGGGGTGAAACGCATCGCGTGGAAGGATCAGTTCAGCTAATTCTTCATTGACATACCGTTCAATAAACATCAGATCAGGCATCCTCTCATTGTCTATTTGTTCCCCTGGGTTTTATACCAATCGTTTGTTTCTTTCGTAATTTGATCGCCGCCGCCTGCTTTCCATTTGCTGACGAATTCATCAAACGCACTCATTGGCAGCTGCCCAGTTGCAATTTTGATGAAGTAATCCCATTTCATGTTATCAAGATCCACGCCTTTTTGAACATAAGTGGGAGCCGTAAATGCGGCTGCGGGATTGTAAATGCCTTTGTCTTTGACCAAATCCAGATTATCATGCTGCGCTTTTTGGACATCAAGAGGAGCAGTTTTATCCACATAGGAATAAGGATCATATGGATTCATGGGTTCAACATTACCAACGTTTTCTTTGATAAACTTATCATTGACCTGGTAGGATCCGTCTGCATTTTTGGTATTATCCACGCCATCGACGCCATATTGGGACAGATGATACCCTTCATCGCTGGCCTCATAGTCCAGCAGATCCATCACTTTCTTGGCTTTGGCAGGATCTTCTTTGGCCGGAATCACAAAATCGCCGAAGAAGCCAGTCGTTCCCTCCAGGCCGCTGATGCCCGTGGGTCCCACAGGCGGTGCGATCATAATCAGCTGCCCGTTCGGATCTACCTTCTTCAGATTCTGCACATAACGCGAGTAGTCTGACGTTTGACCGAAGATCATGCCCGCTTTTCCGCTCTCCAGGTCCTGCCAATCCTGTGTACCCTGCATCGTTGGGAAATCTTTGTTCAGCACGCCCTGCGTGTAAAGATCCCTCACCCACTGAAGTGTATCTTTTGTTCCTTGCGCAATGTTTGAGTTCATCAACGTGCCGTCAGATTGTTTTACCCAGCCATTACCGGCACCGAGCGCATAAAACACAGGGGCCAGATTATCCAGCTTGCTGCCAGTGACGAGCCCATAGGTGTCCGGTTTGCCATCCCCATCCGGATCATTTTTGGCAAAAGCGACAGCCACTTTCTTGAAATCATCGACTGTTTTTGGAATGGGCAGACCCAGCTTATCCAACCAATCCTTGCGAATAATGACGGCGGATCGGACCAGCGCGCGCGGCCGCGGCACGCCATAAATGTGTCCATTGATTTTCATCATGTCCCAAATCGGCTGTGGAATTTTCTTCAGATTC
>JAQBPP010000178.1 GCA_028287455.1 Bacilli bacterium
AGATAGGTTTGAATAGTGCGCTCAATTTCCTTGCGGGCTAATTGGATTGGTTTGGCCGCTTCCACTACAATTAAATGTGCAGCCTCTTCAAACCTTCGTTCCAGGATTTTAACAACGCGATACAGGATCTCCGCTCGCTCATAACTTGTCTGTTCACATAAGGACTCGAACGCCTGTGCAGCAGTCACAATGGCTAGTTCGGCCTGAGCAGGCGAAGCATAGCCGATTTCTGCCAATATTTCGCCAGTATGTGGATTATTTAGGGGAATTGTCCGCGCTGCTTCAATCCACTGATCGTTAATCCAGAGTTTTGTTCGATTCAATTGTCTTCGCCCCTTAATACAATCTCTAACAAATTCAGTTTCCCGCTGTTGACTGCCCCCGTTAAAGCTGAAGAAAACTCGCTTGCTGCAGTTACACAGCGGTAATCTGCGCCAAAACTTTGTGCATACAAGGCAAAATCCGGGTTATTAAAAGCAATCTGGGTTACGGCCAGATCGGCGTCACGCTGTTTTTTCTCAATTAGACTTAAATGTTGGTCATTGAAGATGATAACAGTAAATCCTATGCCAAGTCGTTTTGCAGTCTCCAGTTCCTGTGAATTCATTAAGAACCCGCCATCACCTGAGATGACCACAACGGGCGATTCCGGTCTTGCCAAGCGACTGGCAAGTGCCCCCGGCAGAGACGCACCCATGGAAGCTAGTCCATTGAAAATAATTGTTTGTCCCGGCATCTTCGGTTGGTACCATTGAGCTACCCAAATTTTGTGCAAACCGACATCCGAAATGACCATACATGTTTTGGGGAGTTGTTCGCTTAACATCGACATTATTTTGTGCGGCAATTCTTGTTCATTATCAGGAATTGTTTGTAAGTCTGCAACACTTCGGATGCGCATCCTATTATGCTGCTCTGGTTCTGGTCGTCTCCCTACCATTCTTTCAAGTGCGCGTAATGTATCTTTTAAATCGCCTACCAGATCTAGCACGACTGGGAAATGTGCATCAGTTTCGGCCGAAATGGAATGAATATTGAGTACTTTGCGCGACTGATCCTTATTCCATACCACCGGATCATATTCCACGAGATCAAAACCAATCGCTATGACCAAATCAGCTTCATGGAGCGGATTCAAATCAACACTAGTTGCCATACCCACTGTAAACAGGTTCCGTGGGTGGTCGAATGGTAAAATACCTTTTGCCATAAAAGTATTGACCATTGGCAAATTTGCCGTTTCCACTAGATTACGGACTTCATCCCAGGCCGTCTTGCGAATTGCACCATTCCCAGCCAGGATAATCGGTCGTTTGGCGTCCGTAATAATTTGGGCCGCCGCAAGCAAGGACAGTTGATCCGGGAATGCAATGGCTTGTTTTCGGAAAGGCAATGGAGCACCGGGAACCTCTTCTTGAGCAGCATCTTCAGGAAGCTGTAAATGGACAGCTCCGGGACTTTCTGCCGTTGCCATATCAAATGATTTGCGAATCATTTCAGGAATGGTTTGGGCAGATAAAATCTGCTGGTCGTACTTGGTAATTCCCTTAAATAATTGCAATGTATCTACATTTTGATGTGATTCTTTATGCAAACGATTACGCGTTGCCTGACCAGTTATGGCGATTAAAGGGGATCGATCCAAGTGCGCATTGGCTACTCCAGTAACCAGATTCATTGCGCCGGGTCCCAGTGTTGCGAAGCAGACACCGGGTTTGCCGGTTAATCGACCGTAAACATCAGCCATAAATGCGGCTGCTTGTTCATGTCTAGTCAACACAAATTGTATAGATGACCTTGTCAGGGAATCCATTAGATCCATATTTTCTTCACCTGGGATACCAAAAATGTATTCCACGCCTTCTGCTTCCAGGCAACGGACGATCAGATCACTTGCTTTCATCTTTTACCTCCTCTTTGGTTGGCGCGCAACGCCAGGAATCCGGGATGTGTTTCTTTACAAGAACGGTGTTGGTGAAAAGCCTATATGATTGTTTAAACACCTGCTTTCTAATTGAAACGTAATTCTTCCGAGACGGGAAAATACAATTAAAAATAGCCCTACTCAATAGAGCAGGACTGCCATGTAATAAAATAGCTTTCTAGTCATTTTCGTTAAACAACGGATCGCTGATGTAATTCCTTTATCAAGGTATGCATTGCAGCGCGTTCCTCTTTCATTAATCCAAGCTCTTCTTTAACCAGGGCTAACTCTTCCATCACCGTATCATGAGTCGCATTTAATACCTTCTCTTGACCCATTACAACCTTATTCGCCACGTATGCCAATACAGGAAGGGCTATGCCTTGAAATATACTTTGCACGATGTACTGCACCGATCCCACGAGATCGGTCGGATGTTGGAAGAAAAGTGGCACAATGACAAGTACGAAAATAAAGTAAAAACACGCCATTGTTGAAAGCCAGAAAGCAAGTTTATCTCCAAGCCAATCGTTAAAGCGTCTTATCAGTGTGATCGCCTCCCGTCTTTCGTTCCTTTTAATGATACAACAATAGTTAACAAGTTGATATCAATTCATTGATCACTTTCTTCGTGAGTGATGAGCATGGATTCAGTATAATCAATGCTGACTTTTACGCAATTCTAGCTTGTTGTGGTATAACTAGAAATAGAGTCAGCGATAGAAGTATAAGGAGAATACGAGATGAGTATTATCATTGTAGACGATAATGCGATTAACTTGCTTTTGATTACGAAAATTTTAAAAAATGCAGGTTACGATCATTTGGTATCTGTGTCCTCTGCTATGGAACTTTATAGTCTATTAAAAATCGATTCTATTACTGCGGCGGAAGTGTCTGCAGATTTAATATTGATGGATATGATGATGCCGGAAATTGACGGTTTGGCGGCCTGTAGGCGGTTACAAGAGAATGAGCGATTAAGGGATATTCCGATTATCTTCGTCACTGCGGTAGGAGATCCAAACAAATTGGCCGATGCACTTGATGCGGGGGCAACCGACTATGTGATGAAACCGATAAATAAAGTGGAATTGCTCGCTCGCGTTCGTTCTGCTTTGAGATTGAAGTCAGAAAAAGATTGGCATAAAGCCAGGGATAAGAGGATTCGCATCGAACTTGAACTGGCCAAACAAGTGCAACGAAGCGTGTTGAGTCAGTCGATTGATGACGAGAAGTTAGCGATCAGTGCTGTTTATCAACCCTCGTTTGAACTCGCTGGTGATTTATATGTCTGGCACCGGATTGATGAAAATCGATATGGCATTATTTTGCTGGACATGATGGGTCATGGAATCTCCTCTTCATTAGTTTGTATGTTCATTTCTTCTGTTTTACAAGATACAATCAAGCATATCTCCGATCCAAAGCATGTTGTGCAGGAACTCAATCGGTACATGAATCAGCTTTATATGACAGATGAACTTATTAATTATTATTTCACAGCTATCTATTTAGTGTTAAATACGGAGCAAAAAACGATTGAATATGTGAATGCGGGTCACCCGCCGGGATTGGCTTATGTGGATGAGAGAATGGTGTTGTTGGAGCAGGGCTGCTGTGCAATTGGTTTTTTTGAAAACATTGACATAAGTGTAGGGAAGATTCAGTACGAGAATCAAGTGAAAATTGTTCTCTTTACTGATGGATTGATTGATTCGACGGGTGATGGGCGGGAAGAAGGGATCGATCAGTTCATGGATGAGCTAACTCAGCATAAGGATCTGAACTTTGCGGAGCTAAGAGCAAAGTTTATTCCAGAAGAAAACAACGGTAATCAGCAGGATGATATCTGTTTGGTCATGATCACTACTAAATGATGCGATGGGAGCATTATAGATGGAACTGGATTTTTTAATCAATATCTTGTTGGTTGATGACCAACAAGAAAATCTGCTGATCCTGGAAGGTTTGCTTGCCGTAGAGAACTATAACTTAATTCTGGCTCATTCTGGGGAAGAAGCATTGAGGTGCATTCTCAAATACGAATTTGCTGTTATTGTTCTTGTTGTGGAAATGCCAAGTATGGATGGGTTTGAAACTGCGAAATTGATTAAATTACGGGAAAAATCTCAAGAAATTCCAATTATCTTCATTACTACCAGAAGCCTGGATAGAGAGCATATTTTTACCGGGTACTCGATTGGTACAATTGATTATATGGTTAAACCCTTCCTTCCGCAGTTGTTGAAATGGAAGATTGACGGATTTGTCAGTACGTATGTCATTTATAAAAAGTTGCAAATTCAATCGGATCTGTTGCAACAAAGGACAATTGAGCTGGAAAAAACAAATCTCGAGTTGATGCGGACTAGCCATGAATTAATTCGAGCAGAAACCTATGCGCGGGTCATTGGGGAAACATCTATTGACACCATGATCACATTTGACAATCAAGGAATGATCATTACCGTAAATCCTGCAGTGGAAGGGATGTTTGGTTATTTTGAAGAACAATTATTAGGCCAATCTATAACGATGTTGATTCCGCACATTGCTGAACTGAAGAATGAAATTCAGCAGATTCAAGAGAAATATAAAAAAGGAAAGCTGATTGAAGTAACACCTATTCGCGTTGATGGCAGCCTGTTCCATGCCGAAATTCAGATTGGCGAAACGGTAATTGAGGGTAAACAGATTTTTGCCTGTACGGTCAGCGACATCTCGGAGCGGAAAAAGGTGGAACAGGAGCTGATACAAGCCAAAGAAGAGGCGGAAGTGGCTTCTCGTGTAAAAACGGAATTTATTGCAATGATGAGTCATGAAATACGTACACCGATGAACGGGATCATTGGAATGAATGATTTGTTATTGGAGACACAGCTTGATCTGGAACAGCGAGAGTATGCAGATATTGCTCGTAAAAGCGGCGATGCCTTGTTGTCCGTTATTAATGATATATTAGATTTTTCGAAAATTGAGTCTGGGAAAATGGAACTGGAACAAGAACCTTTTGATTTGCGGGCATGCATCGAAGAGACGTTCGATTTATTTACTGCCAAGTCCCGGGAACAAGATTTGATTATGGAGTATTATATTGATCAGGATCTCCCCGCCCATTTGATTGGAGATGTCACCCGCTTGCGTCAGATCCTTATCAATCTAGTGGGGAATGCGGTCAAATTTACGAACAGCGGGGGAATATATGTAATTGTTAACAAGCTTTCCGATGAGGAGGAAATTCTTCAGGTCGAATTTATTGTGAAAGATACAGGTATTGGAATTCCGCCCGCGCAACAAAAGCATTTGTTCAAGCCTTTTTCACAATTGGACTCCTCGACGACACGTAAATATGGTGGCACTGGACTTGGATTAGCGATTTGTAAAACACTCGTCGAACTGATGGGGGGGAGTATTCGGGCTGAGAAAGAAGTTGAAAATGGAGCTGCATTTGTTTTCACGATTCAGACGAAGCCTTTTTACTTTTCCGACTCTACACCTGAATTAGCCGCTTTGTCTGATAGTAATTCTAATTTTGGTAATGACAACGTCACAGGGAGAGAAAATCACCCAGCAACTTCACTTAACATTCTGATTGCCGAAGATAATGCGATTAACCAGAAACTATTGCTGCGCATCCTGCAAAAGCTGGGGCATTCTGCTGATTTGGCTGGAGATGGTTTAGAAGTATTGAAGCTAATGGAAAAAAGGCAGTACCATCTCATCCTGATGGATTTACAAATGCCAGGAATGGATGGCTTTGAAACCACGAAAATTATCATGAAGGAAATAACCGAGAAACAGCGACCACTCGTTATTGCCGTTACGGCGAGCACATCGGAAAAAGATAAAGAGCTTTGTATTGCTTTGGGAATGACCGATTTCGTCAGTAAACCAATTAAAATTAAATCCATCCAACAAATTTTGCATCAGTATTTCTAGAAAACAAGTTTCTAATGCAGCCAATTCCGAAAGTATAGCATTCATACGGTAATTAAATCCCGCTGACCTTGCAGCAATATAGTCTTACAATGTAGTAACTTCTCCAGCTGGTTGCACATCGCATGACTGCATAGCAAGTTAAATACTACTTGGTTCCAAATCCCCCCCACAATGTAAGCTTCTGAATTGGCCTTATAGCGTTCCCAGTTGCGTCGCCAGTGACAGAAACCAACTCTTCTCTTCCACATCATCACGTTTCGTGGTGAACACGCAGGTGAACCGTTTCTTTGTCATAAGTATAGGCCCTACAGATAGGGTAACATGGTTAAATCTACCTCATAGTAAGG
>JAQBPP010000192.1 GCA_028287455.1 Bacilli bacterium
CACATTTCGTTATATTCTGTTTGCTGGCGCTTTCCTGGTGGCAATCGCAGGTTTGCTGATCCAATCTTACCTCGCGATGGGGATGTGTCTCGCAGCTTCGCTTGTGCTGGGTATCTGCATGGAGAGAATAGACAATTTGGCCGATGAACCCTTTAAGAAGTATAACGACAAGTTCCTTGCTTCCCATCGAAAACAGGAACTTAACCGCTAGTCAAATATACAATGAATGTTCAGTAGGAGGAGCAAATGCTTGATCGAAACGAACTTTGGGCCCAGGCATCGGAACTTGGGCAATTATTAACTGAGTCCCCTCAAGTTGTCGCGTTTAAGGCAGCCCAGGCGGCATTAGAAAATAAACCTGCCATCAAAAATTTGATGAATCGATTGCAGGAAATGCAGGAACAATATCAATCACTGAGTCAATATGGATCTGGTCCGCATTTAAAAGGTCTCGAAGAATCGATTCAGGCAGTGTTAAAGGAACTGGATCAGTATCCGGAAGTGCAAACGTACAAAGAGGCAATGCATGATGTCGATGTCCTTTTAAAAGAAGTTACACAACTTTTGGCATCAACCCTGTCAGAAAACGCAAGTCCCAGATCATAACGACCTTCATTTGACCCAATTCATGCCAAAATGTTATGATTCGTGTGTCTTGAATTTTGACAGTATGTGCGCGATGAAGAGGGGTGGGTTGCTGAATGTCAGATCAGCCTCATGTACATGACGAGAACTGTGAACATGAAGAAGAACAAGAAATCGTAGTTCTAACGGACGATGAAGGTGTCGACCACGAGTTTCTTGTCGTGGATGTAATGGAAGTTGAGAATCGAAACTACGCGATTTTAGTCCCAAATGAGGACGATGAAGGCGAAGGCGTCATCCTGCGCATTGAATCAGACGAAGACGGTGAAGAATATCTGGTCGACATCGAGGATGATCAGGAGTGGCAAAAGGTCGTAGCCGCTTATGAATCACTCGCAGGCACCGAGGAGTAACCACTCTAAATTGACGATCCCATCCCGAGTACATGACCGGAATGGGATCTTTTTTAATTTCGACTTTTGCCTGCAACCGGAGTTAGAAAGGAACGAATGTTTTTTCCTATTTTGTTTGGAGTTTCTTGAGAATATGCCGATGAGCTGCCAGTTCCAGCTCGTCATCTAAGCGCGACAGTTGTACCGGACTGCCGCGGCGAGCCATTGCTTGCTGCAGTAAGTCATCTGCGAGATGAGGGTTTTTTGCAAGCAGAGGCCCGTGATAATACGTCCCGTATAATCCCCCTTGCTGCGCTCCTTCACCTGCATCGCTGCCGTTGTTTCCTGCACCGCTCAGCACCTCGAACCAGGCGCGCACCCCTTGGCCCAAATAGGTGCGACCAGAATGATTTTCATACCCCACCACTGTGGAAACGCCACTCGCGTTTACACCATTACCGGTTTGTGGCTGCAGTATGCCTGCCGCATTGCCAATCAGGCGATTACGTGAGCCGACAGTGTACAAATCGAGCAGCCCGAGCCCTTCGATGCGTTCACCAGTCAACGTTTGAAAATAGTGTCCCATGAGCTGATAGCTTCCGCAGATAGTTAAGACCAGTGAACCGGACTGCAGTGCGGCTTCCATCTCGCCCTGTCTAGAGAGCAAGTCCCGCGCCACGATCGCTTGCTGACGGTCTTCTCCTCCTCCAGCAAACACAATATCATAATCGCGCAAGGTGCTTGTTTCACCTACCGTAACGAAGTCGACTTCCGCTTCGTATCCTCGCCATTTCATCCGCTGCTGAAGAACGATAACATTACCCCGGTCGCTGTATACTTCCATCAAATCCGGGTAGAGATGGGCAATTCTAAACTTCTGCAACTGCTCCGCCTCCTTTATAATTCAACAGAAAATCACGCACTTTGTACAAGGATGTATAGGTCGATAGGATATAAAGCGGCCCAGAACCTCCGTGCGGTAGTTCAAGCAGCGTTTTAACTGCCTGCACGTCGCCCGGCTGTACGTCAATCTGCCCGGACCAACCGGCGTATTTTAATCGAACCGCCATATCAAAAGCGCGAGTGCCGCTGGCGGTAATGCGGGTAATCTGCGCCTGCTGCAGCACTCGCTCCAAATTGGTATCCCAAATCCACGACACATCTGTTCCGTCTGCATATAGGTCATTTAAGATAAATTGAACTTCCACCGCTGTCTCTGTCTCTAACACGCGAAGCGCTTGATTAAAACCGGTCGGGTTCTTCACCAGAGTCAAAACCACTGCTCTGCCAGCTGCGTCAAAACGCTCCATCCGGCCTAATCCAGTTTCCATATTCTGCATGCCAAGACTGAGAGTGGCCGTCGAAACACCCATCATCGATGCTCCAATTAATGCCGCCGCCGCATTGTAAACATTATAAAGCGCCTTCGATGTCAAAGTCCCGGTCATTCCCCATATCGTAAATTGCAACTTATCTAAGCCGGCTTCTACGTCCATAATCGGAACTGTTGGGACCGGACGCGCAAACTCACAAAACGAGCAGCCATAGTGCCCAAGCCCGCCATAAAACACGCGCTGATACTTTAGCTGTGATCCGCAAACCAAACAGTGTCTTCCATCGCGGACATCTCCGTCATCACCTGTGTCAAGTCCGGTAGACTCGATGCCATACCAAATCACTGACTCATGAATTGCGCCAAGAGCAGCCACGAGCGGGTCATCAGCATTCAGAATTAGCTTCATTGCAGGGTCTCCCAGACTGATAGCTTGTCCCACCAATTCCATCACATGATCCACTTCACCATAACGATCCATTTGATCACGGAAGAAGTTCGTGACAACAATACTTGCAGGCAAGATCTTCGGCACCACATGACGCATTGTTGCCTCATCCACTTCCAGCACGGCCACCTGCTCCGTGCCAGGCCGCAGCCCGTTTAACAGACAAGTCGCGATGCCTGTCAGTAAATTTGCCCCGAGCGTATTATGAATCACATCTATTCCGTCCAGCTTTAATAAGTTGGTTAAAAAGTTGGCGGTAGTCGTTTTTCCATTCGTCCCAGTAATCAGGATTACCCGTCCCGATAATTGTTTGCCCATCCAACTGAGCAGATCTGGAGCAGCTTTGAGAGCAACAGCCCCTGGTAAAGTCGTTCCTTTGCGCCCGGTTAGCCGCAAAAGAAGCAATACGCATTTTCCAGCGAACACGGCAATACGAGGCCGCAGGTTTCCCACAAATACCCCCCCTGTAGGCATAATGATACAGATTGCCAGGCAAAAAGAAAAGAGGACGATCGCCGTCCCCAGGCAGGCAATAAGTATGGACAAAAAGACTTGCTACTTCGCGGCAGGAACCGCAGGGCGCAGGTTGGTTTTATAGGCCCGCAGAGAACCCAGGAGCTCATGAAACATGGGACCGCCGTACGAAACAAGCACACCCGCAACTGTGTAGTCACAGGTATTGGCAAGCCATGGGGGCAGCGCCTGCGACCATACAGGTTCCAATCCAACCAATTGCAGCGGATGCACCTGCGCAAGTGCAGCCAGTACAAATCCGTTCATCCCGGCTACCAAGTGGATGTTGACATGGCGAATTCCTTGACTGTGTGCAGTTCCTTCCTGGCTGTTGTCAACAATCTGATACCACTTAAACCGTTTTTTCATTTGCTGTGTAATTGCTTCTGTAGATGCCGATAAAGCAGACATCACTCCTACAAACTGAAGCAGCTCATCCATCCCCCGAGGCCTCCTTCCCCTTCGGTACTACATTATCGGAGAAGTGATACGATTAGAACCATTCAGCCCGAGATTCAGTAAGACCTGTGCCAGTTTAAGTTTGTGAACCATTCCCGCCGGCTGCTCCTCCGCTGCCGCTGCCGGGTGGATGGACAGAACCAGATTGATTCCCGCTGGGAGTGGTTCCTGTCTGATTGCCAGTGCCAATTGCATTACTAGCACCAGCTTGATTGCCTGAGCCAGCAGGAGTGCCCGACCCCGTTTGGTTATTGGAACCAGGCGCATTGCCAGGAACTGGTTGGTTACTTCCAGGCACATTGTGTGAACCCGGAAGATTCGAGGACCCAGTAGGAGGGCGTGATCCGGGCTGATTGCTGCTTGCCGGAGGAGTATTCACAGAATTCATGTTTGGGCTGACAGCATTGGTCCCTGCAGGTATAGGTGCAGGCTCAGGAGCTGGCGCGGCAACCTGCGGCTGATCAATTTTACTTCTGTCAATTGGTGCAGTCATGCCAAGCTTCTGATGAACCGCTTCGACACATGCGTAAACGTCAGGCAACAAAATGTCTCCTGCCGCAGGTGTTGACGTTTCGGTCAAATGATCGGTTGGCGGGATCTGGATCGATTCCATACTTCCTGTGTTAACTGACAACCCAAGCCGGCCAACTGCCACCATATCGCTTAAGGACATGTTGGTGTGTACGTACGGCGCCATCGTCGAGATCAGCTGCGGTAATTCCAACAAACCCTTCGGTGTCGCCATTTTTTGGGCGACCGCTTTCAGGAAGTTCCGTTGCCGCTCCGTGCGTGTATAATCAGAGGTGGCATCATAACGGAAGCGCACGTACATCAGCGCATGCTGCCCGTCGAGCAGCTGCAACCCTTGATGCAGATTGATATCATACACCCCATCATCTGCGTACAACATATCCTTCTCCACATTAATG
>JAQBPP010000227.1 GCA_028287455.1 Bacilli bacterium
CATTAATAAAGCGGTTGCTGTCAAGCAGCAGCAGCAATAAGCGGCTAACACGATTGACGAATAATTAGTTCCGCTGACAGGAGAACTTTCTCAGTACTTTTACCTGGTCGATTGACTCGTTGAAATAAAGATACTACTGCACGATATCCAAGTTCTTCCTTGCACAGATTGACAGAAGTCAATGGAGGTTTGGTGTGAGGAGCCTTATCATCGTTATCAATCCCAATCACTTTGAAATCTGCTGGAATCTCGTAATTATGTTCGTTTAACAGAGTTATCAGTTTGACAGCTATGTCATCGTTTGCACAAACAAAGCCGATCGGAAACTGATCAAGCTTTGACCCATTAAGCTTGGCCAACAAATCTTCCTGTAAATTTTCCTGATAATAAGGAATCTGCCAATACTGGAGTGGCTTGGATAAAATACTTGTTTCTTTCATGACGATATAACTGCCCCAGTAGCGATCATGGAAACTAACCGAAAACTGGTTATTGCCAACAAAAACAATGGTTTGGCAACCGCATGTGAGCAGATAACGGCAAGCCAGCTTTCCGGCATAGATGTTATCGTTAACTACAGAATCCAAGTTAGCGATTGCATCTTCATGATCGACCAGTATTGTAGGAAGTTTTAGCTGCTGTTGAATCCAGCCAATCGTATCGCTTGGCAGTGTCCCAACAAGAATGACGCCTATGCAAGCAGAAAGGTCGATATAGTCAGGAAAGAGTACATCTAAAGGGGGAGAAGGAGGACTTGTGATTAAATGATCACAACCAAATGTTTCACATCCTCTGGTTATACCAGATAGGATTTTCTCCCAAAAGGAACTGTTGCGTCTTACAGCGTCAATGTAAATCAGAATGAATTTCTTCTTATCTGCTAAAGGGAGTTGATCTGTATTTACAGATTGGATCTGATGATCGAACTGATTAGTTGGCAGATCACGTAATTTTATCAGTTTTTTCTCATAGCCCATCAGGCGTGCCGTTTCAAGAATTCGATTCCGAGTCTCTGCACTGACACCACCTTTTCCGGACAGCGCGTTCGAAACGGCAAATTTAGATAATCCCAAAGCATTTGCGATTTGCTGCATTGAAACCTTTTTTCCCATCGATACACATCCTAAGTCTAATTATCATCCGATCAGTTATCTTTGAGCATAACAAAAATAACAATTCATATCAATTACTGCTCCAATCGTACGGAATTCGCAGTGTCAAATTTGTAGGAGGTTTGTTGTGTGAAAATAATCGTTTTTTACGATGAAAAATTTCCTTATAACGGTAGTCGCCCCTCATCCGCTTGGTTGTTACAGTTGTCTCAATTATTCGAAGTCGTCGATGCCCAGTCGCTTGCAGCGAAGTTATCCGAACAAGTATCCTGTTTAATTCTTTTACACGGGCCTTATTTTCCCAAAAATGCGTGGGCTGCGATAGTAGCCCATCTCAAACGTGGAAGTGGCCTGCTTCATATAGGTGGAGCGCCATTTCAGTTGCCTGTGCGTGCTCAGAATGGGCAATGGATTCCTGAACATGTTCAAACCGCCTATCATCAACAGTTAAATATACATGAGGCTTTGCCAATCGATCCTTCCTCTTTTCAATCTTTCAAAGCGAATGAGGATATCCCTTTACTGGTTGGAAGGGAATCATTGTTTACGCTGCAGTCAACCTATGGTTTAGTTCTTCATGTCACTCATGCAGATGATCATCCAGGTGAAATCGGTTCAAGCGGCCCGATGGATGCTCATATTTATCCACTATTGACTGCAGTTTCAAACGATGGCCGTCAAATAGCTGCACCAGTCGTGCTAATCGAGAATACCAAGGGTGATTTTGCTGGCGGACGATGGATCTTTATTAATCAACAGCTGGATGAAACTTTTTGGGGCAAGGACGGAATGACTTGCCTAAAAGAGTGGGGAGAGTTTTGCTCACGCAACGTGACTGAAATTTGGATGAAACCTAATTATGCTGTTTATGAAGCAGGAGAAACAGCCAAACTCACTGTTCAATTGCAAACGCAACACAGTGGATGGGCGATTAACGAGGATTTCGTAGAACAACAAACAGAAAAATGGACATTTGAAATACAGATTGTCAGTCAATGCCGTGAGCAAGACTGGAAACGGAACAGGGTAGCTTTCTATCAACTGAACATTGAGAGTTCTTATGAACTGTCATTAGGAGCCGTAGCTGTTCCGGTGACTGATGAAGGTTTTTATGAAATCGAATGCACCGCACAATCCTCGCTTGGTGAAACCAGAATTTTGCGGCAAGGATTTTGGTGTTATGATCGGGATCTGCTGCAGTCAGGAACTCCTCTATCAAGTGACCGGGATTATTTCTGGAAAGAAGGCCGACCGCTGCCTATTGTGGGAATGACCTACATGACTTCGGATGTTGCCCGGAAATATTTATTTATGCCCAATGTATCCATTTGGAACAAAGATATGGCTCAAATGAAAAAAGCGGGCATCAACTTGATCCGTACCGGTATTTGGACTGCACATCGTCATGTGATGTTTATTGATGGTCATCCTTCCGAGGAAGTATTAAGAGCGATTGATGCATTTATTCTTACGGCTAAGAGATATGAGTTGGAAGTTACGTTTAATTTTTTTGCTTTTGTTCCTGAACAGTGGGAAGGAGTAAATCCTTATCTGGATCCTCGTAGCATGAAGGCACAAAAAAGGTTAATCTCCTCGGTTGTATCACGTCATGCAAAAACGACGAATATTCATTGGGATTTAATCAATGAACCTTCGTTATTCAATCCGAAACGAGTGTTCAATGGACCGCAGCCAAACAAGGATACATATGAACGTACAGCATTTATAGAATGGATTAAACACCGCCATCCATCCATTGAACAACTTCAGGAACGCTGGCAGATGACACCCGTTCAATTGCCTGATTTTGCTGCCGTTCAAGCACCCGCTCCAGAGGAAATCAGTTTCAATGTACAAGATATGGGCCGTTTGAAAAAGGGATTGCGCTGGCTCGATTATTGCTTGTTTTCGATGGATATGCACAATCGGTGGGCGTCTGAATTGTCTTCTGCGATCAAACGCATCAATCCTGAGCAACTTGTAACCATTGGTCAGGATGAAGGTCTTGGGGGTTTACGGCCATCTCCTTTCTTCTATGCAGAGGCGGTTGATTATACCACTGTTCATTCCTGGTGGTTAATGGATCAATTAGTCTGGGATGGCATTTTTACGAAAACCCCCTACAAACCTAATTTGGTGCAGGAAACAGGAATTATGTATTTGGAACAGGCGGATGGTCATGCAAAACGAAGTGAATTAGAATTACGTAATATTTTGGAGCGCAAATATGCGTACGCTTTCTCGACCGGTGGCGCTGGTGCCGTCCAATGGATCTGGAACACCAATTTCTATATGGATAACATCAATGAGTCAAATATCGGAGCATTGCGTGCGGATGGGACAGAAAAACCTGAAGCGGATATTTCCTATGATTTTGGTCATTTTATGCAAAATATACGGGATCTGTTTGAAGAACGCGAGTTGGAGGAAGTAGTGGTCATCTATCCCTATTCGAATGATTTTTCGAATCGCAGACTTTCGGTTGATAGTACAGCAAAATTAACTCGTGTGCTGGCTTATGAAATGAAGATCCCATTTCGGGCGTTTGGAGAATATCATCTTGATGCACTGCAGGATCATTGTCCAAAGTTAATCATTGTTCCAAGTGCACATAATTTCAGTGATCAGGCATTTGACAAATTGATCACGCATGTCCGGATAAACGGAGGCACACTCTTGTTGACAGGACCAATATCATTAAACGAATACTGGCAATTCAGCGATCGTTTACCGGAACTTTCGCAATTAGGCGATCAATGCAGTATAACAAACGTCTTGCGAGAAGAAATGCTCGACATTAACGGACAATCGTATCCTGTTGCGTTTGGCGGCAAGCGAATAGCGGAAGTAAGTCAAGAAATCCGAACTGATAGTTCAAATCTAGTTCACGTACCTATGGGGCGAGGTTTGCTGCTTTGGTGTCGACTTCCTTTAGAATTAAATGACCGCTCAGAGCCATTGAAGGCGATATACAGGTATGCCTTAAATGAAGCTTGTGTAAAAGATGAACTGATTTGGATACAAGGAAGTGAACTTCCAGGAGTATATGGGAGAAAGATTCGCTTTAAAAAGGGATCCTTATTTATCTTCGTGTCTGAATTCAGCCAGGATACTGCACTAGTAGTTCAAGATCCAATAACCCATTGTGAATACAGTTTCGTTTTAGAGAGAGAACGATCGGTTCTGTTTGCAGTGGATGAAACAGGGCAGTTGATTGACGTGTATCGGCCGAATCAGGTGCAGATTGAACTAAGAAATCGTTCACTGACAAGGAAGGAGATTTATGAAATTGATAGCAACACCAAGGAATCTGATCATGCCGCCGGCAGCGCATACTGATACTACAATCGACTTGATGTGGGACAAACCAGATCACTTTAGGCAAAAGGGGAATTTTAAAGTATACGATCTTTTACCGAACACTGCCTACACATTTGCTGTGGCAGCAGTTAACTTGGATGGAGTAGAGTCCAATTTTAGCACGACATCCATTCAATCTGCCATCGATGCTTGCGCGCAAGGAGGTGTAGTTCGAGTACCTCCCGGTATCTTTGTAACCGGGGCACTCTTTTTAAAAAGTGACATGACATTATGGATGGAAGAAGGCTCGAAGTTAGTTGGGTTTACTGATTTTGACAACACGACTGAAGAAATTGCAAAACATTATCCTTTGATACATT
>JAQBPP010000229.1 GCA_028287455.1 Bacilli bacterium
CTGGAAGAAATTTTTCATCACAATTAAATTGAACGCATTGATAGCGCCCGGGATTAACAGCGCCCAATAGGTATTGAGCAGCCCGAATGATTTGACCACCAGGAATGTAGGAATCATTCCGCCGCTAAACAGCATCGAGAACAGCACCAGCAGCATGACCCATCGTCGTCCTGGCAGATCCTTGCGTGCCAGCGGATAAGCCATCAGTACGGTGAATAATAAATTGACCAATGTTCCTGCGACAGTTATGAAAACGGTTACACCAAGACTCTGCAAAACAGTGTTTGTCGAGAAAATGTACTGATAGGCAGCTAAAGAGAACTTGGTGGGAAACAGAATAAACCCCTTTTGCATCAGTTCTGCTGATGTTGCAAATGAACCAGCGAAAATATAGATAAAGGGGATCACCGTCACCATGGCAAACAGGAGTAAAAAAACATAGTTAAAACCATCAAACAACCTGCTTCCGACTGATTTATTTGCCAGCATAACTCTACCTTCCTTCCCATGTTTTTAGTAGATTCCCTCTTCGCCAACCTGTTTGGCAGCCTTGTTCGCTCCCAGGACCAGAATCAACCCGATGATCGATTTAAATAGTCCAACAGCAGTCGTATAACTGAATTGCCCCTGCGTAATGCCTACTGTGTAGACGTAGGTATCAAATACCTCTCCCACTTCACGATTCATCGCGTTAAGCATCAGGTAGATCTGTTCAAACCCAGTATCAAGAAAACTGCCCAGACGTAAAATCAACAAAATAACGATCGTACTGCGGATCGCGGGCAACGTCACATGCCATAACTGCTGAAACCGACTGGCTCCATCGATGCGCGCTGCTTCATACAACTGGGTATCGACACCGGACAATGCCGCAAGGAAAATGATGGTTCCCCATCCAGTATCTTTCCACATGACTTGAGACGTGATCATGGTCCGGAACCAACCAGCGCTGAGCAAAAAGCTCACTTTATGCCCGCCAAGCGCCACGATGGCCTCATTGACCAAACCACCTTCCGTGGTAAAGAACATATAGGCGATACCCACCACAACTACCCAGGACATAAAATGCGGAATGTACACGAGTGTCTGCACAAATCGTTTAAAAACATCTTTTCTGATTTCATTCAGCAAGAGCGAAATGATGATCGGCAGTGGAAAGAAAAAGATCAGGTTATATAACGCCAGCACAATCGTATTGCGAAACAGCATCCCAAACACCGGATCGGTGAAGAACCGGATGAAATACTTCAGCCCAACCCACTTGCTGTCGAAGAATCCGAGGAAAGGCTGGTAATCCTTAAAAGCGATTAATACTCCCCACATTGGAAAATACTTAAAGACTACGAAGTAGAGCACTCCTGGCAGCATCATCAAATACAACCAGCGGTATCGCATCATTACTTTCAACGTGCCTGATCTCCGCTGCTTACCAACTTCCACGCCTGACTGCATGGTGGTTTCATACGTTGCCTGATTCAAGCTAGTCCCCCTCCCAGTATATGAATACGCTTTCATTTACCATAATCCCCACTAACAGGCAGGATGCTTTTCCTGCAAGACTCCCAAAAAGGACATTCTATCCTATGCCTTCCGATCGCAATAAATTCGCTAAAATCCTGGTTCAGCGCAGCCAGTCCAGCATGCGTTCCACAGCCGCCTCATGAACCGGAGAGGGCAAGTGATGGCCGTATCCAGACAGCCGAAAGAAATCGACAGGCTTTCCCAGCAAACGCAATTTCTGATAAAAACGATCCCCATGACTAATGTCCACCTGCACATCCACGGTGCCATGCACAATCAGCACGGGGCAGGGAATTTGCTCGGCCAGATCGATTGGTGAACGGTTGGAATAAGCTTCAGGAACTTTTTGCGGGGTGCCCCCCATTACGCGTTTCAACATTCGCCGCAAGTCGATCCGTTCCGCATAAGTTTTGGCCAAATCCGATACTCCGCCCCAGGCCACCAAACGGTGGATACCGGGAATTTCCACTGCAGTGAGCGCTGCATTGATCGCGCCGCGCGAGAATCCCAGCACTGAGATGCGGCTCGCTTCCACAAAAGGGAGTGTCTGCAGCAAACGAACTGCACTGTGCACATCTTCCCGGTCGGATCCGCCGAATTCATCACGCCCTTCGCCGCCCATATTGCCGCGGTACGCAGGCGCAAACACTACATAGCCGAAACTGGCAAACAAGCGCACCCAATCCAGTTTGACCATGCCCACTTTGCCAATCCCTCCCCTGCAATAAATCAACGCAGGAAACGTTTGTGCAGCGATGGATTGTCCGTTATCCGCTTGACCCTGTTGATCGTCATTCAAAGGAGCAAGCGAAGGGAGTTTGCCAGTTCTCTCTGCTCGATGAAAAAACCGGTTCCAGTTGGACCGCTCAATGGTATAAGGCATTGGCAGCCCTAAAAACCCTTTGACTTGGTAATTGTCTGATAAATATGAAACCTGATAGATCGTCATCTTTTCATTCCACGCTATGTACGACTTGTATTTATGTTGTGTTCGACAAAATCTCTGATAATCGCCGAAAATCTCCGAAGGAAACGAATATCCACCTCATCGAAGTAATCAATACAACGTTTGATGAGGAGTGAAACTATCGATGGCAGTGAAGTCGAAGAGAAACCTGCAGGCCCGCATTGAAGAGCAGGCTGTCGTGGAATTCATGCAAAAGTGCCAGCAATCTGGGATGTCCCAAGCAGAAGTACTCTACCGAATGGTGCGCATTTTCAATTTATTCGGCCCGAATTTGTTCGACCTGCTGTCTGTAGAAACCCATCTTCCTGCCGCAGAACACAC
>JAQBPP010000281.1 GCA_028287455.1 Bacilli bacterium
GCCAGGCCAAATATGTACCCTCTGGGACGACGACCGAGAGTTGCGAAATACGCCTCTGTATATAGTCAGTCAAGTACTCGACGTTGCACTTGATATAATCCAGTACTTGGTCCAGCCAGTCGTCGCCGTACCGGTATGCGGCGTCGGCGGCGGTCAAGGAGAAAGGGTTAATCATAGTAAGATGGGCCTTTTCCATATAAGAATTGAACTTTTCCCGCAGTTCTTGGTTAGGGATCATGATGAAGGAGGTTGCCAATCCTGCCATGTTGAACGTTTTGCTCGGCGCCATACAGACGATCGTCCGGTCTTCCAATTCCGGTGCAATCATGGTGAAAGGAACATGCTTATGAGGCGTTAAAACAAGATCGGCATGAATTTCGTCGGAGACGACGATCAAATCGTGCTCGATACAGATTTGCGAAAGCCGTTCCAGCTCCGAACGGGACCACACGCGGCCGACTGGATTGTGCGGGCTGCAGAGGATGAGCATTTTCGCCTGACTGGATTGCACCTTCTCCGTTAGATCTTCAAAGTCCATTTCGTATTTTCCGTTTATCAGCTTAAGCGGATTTTTCACCAGTTCCCGCTGATTTTCCTTGATCGCCTTGAAGAACGGAGCATAGACCGGAGGCTGAATGATGATACGGTCTAACCTAGACAACCTTTTTAAGGTGTTCAAGTTTGGATCGGCTACAGCGCGGGTCCAAATAAGAATGCCCGATAGGTTTATCAGGCATGTGGGTTAGAACACCGCGGCAGTTCAGTTGTCTTCTAAACGGGAGATATTATTTCCAATTTCCAGATGCTGTGATATCTTCCGCACCCTCTGCTGCATAAGCCTCGCAGACAAAGCCGGGAACCTCCGTGCCATCAAGTAGTTCTACTTTGCCAATCGAGAGCGGCGAAGGAATTGAGGCTACAAAGGCACCGAATACATTAATCGGCATTTCCCATATTTCTAAATGAATAGATCCTCCACCGTTCGATTTCTTAATGAGTCCTGGCTTTGTCGGTACAGTTGGCAGCTTAACCATTTGATATTTTGCAGCTGTAACCGATTCTCGACCAAAACAAGCTCCTAAATCACGCATTTGCTTCTCCAGCGGAAAGCCGCGCTTATGTAATCCGCAAACGGCAACCTGAATTGATTTTTCTTTGTCAGATAGAGAGATCTGACCTTTATTATGCATATATGAATCAGCAGCCCCGTCTATCAAATGTTCATTCGCTGCTAGAGCAAAGAAAGTAGACGTCCAACGTTAATCTCAACATCCAATTCTTCTTTCATTTCACGCCGAAGAGTTTCCGGTGAATACTCTAAAAACTCAGCACGTCCACCAGGCAGTGACCAAAAATCATCTGTTACCAACCCTATGAAGCAAGACGTATCCGTTGTTCATACAGACACCGACCATGCGGTAGTTGAATTGCTTATTGCCTTCCTAGTATGAAATCATCGTAGCTATCCTCTCCAATCCACGATCTCCAGTGTCATCAAACTGCCCTTTAACTGAATAAGGGAGCCAATGCTCTCTGTCGCATAAGCCCCCGTTGAATAAGATTATCCTCATTTCCTTTCCCCATGTATTTCGCGTTTACAGGCGGCGAGCCGTGCGCGAGGGGACTGTTTGGTAGTAGCCGTCGATCCATGCGGCGAGTGCGGCATTAAGCTCGGAGAGACTCGAGATCTTTCCCCACTCAATCTGCGCATAAGCTTCTGGCTTAAAACTGGTATCGACGAAGGGGATGAGGGCGCCATTGGGAGCGAATTCTCCAACACTAGCTATGATGAGTTCGACATTTTCAGGGATCACGGAATCAAACGGATTCCGGAAATCTCTGAATGATGATTCTATCCTCGCGGTTCTTATGTTGTACTAACCAACTGAAGCCTTGATATTCAATGGTTTACATGATGCGGATCCTCCTTGTACAAACTATTGTATAAAATGGAGGATTAAAATGGCGTGAAAAGATCAAAGCTTCTGCTCATTCTGTTCTTTTGCGCCGCGATTCTTGCGGCAGGTTTGACTCATCCATCGGCACATGCCGATTCAAAAGGAAGAAAATATTACGAACAAAGAGGAGAAGTGCTCTGGGAAGTTCCTACACAGGAAAAGGTGATCGCTCTTACCTTTGATGACGGCCCCGATCCAGTCTACACACCTCAGATCCTTGATTTGTTGCGCAAATATCATGCAAAGGCAACTTTTTTTGCGATTGGATCTAATATTGAAAAGTATCCAGGAGTTGCAAGGCGAGAAGTTTTCGAAGGACATGAACTGGCCAACCACACTTACAGCCATATCATCGGTCATCTATCCGCCAGCCAGCTTCAGCAGGAAATCCTAAGAACGCAGCAGATCATCTTTCGCACCACCGGAACAAAGCCTTCCTTATTCCGCCCTCCTGGAGGCAATTATTCACCTGTCTTTGTAGAGACAGCCAAGCAAAACGGATTGACTGTCATCATGTGGTCATGGGATTTGGACACCCGCGATTGGAGTCGTCCTGGGGTGAAAAAGATCGTGAATAAGGTCATGTCAAATCTTCACAATGGCGACGTTGTTCTTTTTCATGATCACGGCTATCACTGCGACCAAACGGTTGCAGCGTTGAAAATCATTCTGCCCGAACTGCAAAACCGAAATTATCAAATGATAACAATTTCTCAACTGATCAGCCTTCGATCGGTCAAATAAAAGCAACCCGCCTCTTGGGGCTGGGCTGCTTTTCCGGCTGATACTTATTGGGTAGACGGAGAACCAGGTTTATCCGATTTCAAAGTCCCGGTGAAATAAATCTTGGACGGACTGCGCACTTATCCGCAAATGTGTCTGCACGCACCTCAAGTGCCGAACGAAACTAAGCCTCGAAATTGATCGTAAATGTTTACTTAACCTCTAGTCCATCTTTATCAGGCAGAGGAGGATGAGTCACATGAGGTTCTGTCTGATACCAATAGGCAACAGAAGCAATATCATCCTGCAGCGGCAAATATCTTCCTCCTGACCTCCACCCTAATGCTTGAATCGTCACACGCAGATCCTGCACAAATCGAATTGGATCCATCACATGCCACCTGTACATTCCAAATCTTTGCTGGCTTCGGTATAGTCCATCTGGTTTGATCGTTTGATGCATGCCTAGAAAAGCAGTAGAATAGTTGCCGTATTCACCCGGCGGCTGCTCCCAGTTCCAGGCTCCACCGAAGTAGTCTTCTGTCCCTGTACCACAGATCGTCGGAAACTCCTTATCGCCGTCCATATAAAACTTAATTTCGCCTTCCCCAAACCATCCGTTATTATTTACTTGGTGTGCGATATATGTCCCCACATAATGCCCATGCCCTTTGACATTGTCTAAAATCGTATGAACTTCTTTGTATGGCAATGGATTGCTTCGGCGCCACTGGGCATGAAAATAGGCGATGTCTTCAGGAACTTCAGTTAAGGTATAGTCAATCTGGTAGTACAAAGTGGCATCCTCATTCAAAAGATTCTCGACCGTTATTTTCGCCGCTTTGCGAAAAGGCAATTCAAAGTAACTATTCATACCACCAGCGGGATTTACTGCAATAGGCAGCGAGTTCACATTACTGCGTTCACACCAGCCATTGCAGAAAAAATCGCCTAGCGGAACCTCCACGGAGGGATCTGACTCTTCATCCCAATACATACGTAAAATTAAAGATCTCCAATGCTTCGGATGACAAGTCAGCCAAATATGCTGAATGCATCCGGACTCCTGTATGTGCGCTAAAGTAAACGTGCTTTCTCCTTTGACGTGAATGGATGGAGAAACTTTCCATCCAACCCCCAAATCCCGTGCGCAATTGGCTCCTGTTCCTTCCGTAGCCATGCCCGCTTTGCCTTTTTCCCCAGTAAAGTTTTCCGCAGAGATTGATCTGGTCTTTGCGCTAGAAAGTCTCGATAAATTTCCTAATCCCATACCTAATCCATTAAACATGACTCTATCTCCTCCAGTTACTTATTTCGAATTGTTAAGTTTATCTTAGTACGATAGGACTTGCAGTTGCAGCTGACTCGTTGGCCGCTAACGTCACAGCAAGAGTCTTCATCCCTTCTTCATAAGGAGCAAGGATTTTTGATCGGTCTCCCGTCCGTATTGCGTCAAGAAAAGCCAAGTCTTGTTCTTTATAAAAATCATGCTTCGTTTTCTTAGTGATGGTTTTTTCATGATCAATAATAGTCAATGTTGAACCATCAATATGAACCCGAAAGTCTCTTCCTAGGATCTCTACACCCGAACGATGGTCGGGTTGGATAAATGTGGTAGCAACATGTCCCACAACACCAGAGGTAAATGATAAATTGATTGAACCAACATCATAAATATCCAATCCCTCGATATCTTGAGACAAGTGTAAAGACATATTGGCGTAAACTGATTTGACATCGCCAGCGAAATAGCGCATTAAGTCTACTGTATGTGTAGTCTGTTCTACCAACTGTCCACCGGATTTAGCCATTACGCGCCACCAAGGCGTCGTGACAAAACGAGTTAAATAATACCCATTGATCATCGCAATGGTTCGATCCAGTAAATAAGTCTTGGCCTCTTGAACGATATCGAGATACCGCAAACAATATCCGGTCCCCGTAATGATTCCTGATTCAGCAATGATTCGGGCCTTTTCCCGCACTCTATCCATATCCAAGCCAAGCGGCTTTTCAATAAATAAATGAACGGAACGTGCGGCTGCCTTCTCTTCGATATCCCCGTGGGCGAACGGAGGCACACAAACGAACAAAGCATCTAAAAGTTCATTACTGATCATTTGATTAAAATCGGTATAAGCAACACCGCCGAATTTTTCAACTGCACGGTTGGCAGCTTCTGCATTTACATCACACACCGCAACAAGTTCCGCTGTCTCAGAAAGCTGTAAATTTTTGAGATGGACCTGCGCAATTCCACCCACACCAATAAACCCGATTCTAGTCGTCATCATCCAGTCCTCTTTTCTCCCTTAGTCTTTAACTTTCAATAATAGCCGACATATGACTTGAAGTATCTTGAATCATTTGCTGAGGGTAAAGAGCATAAGGTGAAAGCTCAGCAGTAATGTAACCGTCATAACCGATTTCTCTGAATGCAGCCCGTACTTCTTTCCAATTTACATCTCCAGAGAGAAGGGGTACAAATCCTGTAATATTGCCGACACGCCGTGAAAAATCCTTTACATGAACTTTTTTAATACGTGAACCGAGGATACGGATCCATTGTTCGGGATAACCAAACTGCAACACGTTCCCAACATCAAAATAGGCCCCAACAAACGAAGAACCAAATTCGTCAATATATCGGGCCATCTCCAGAGGTGAAAGTAAAAATTTATTCCAAACGTTCTCAATTCCAATCGTGATTCCACGTTTTTCGGCAAGCGGCAGGAGTTGTTTCAGTTCCTCCTGGCTTCGGGAATAGCATACCTCATAAGAAGTAGCCGGATCTACGTTGCCTGGTACAACTAAAATGGTTTCCATGCCAAGTAAACCAGCTATCTCCAGCTGTTTAGCAACTACTGCTCGTCCCTTGGCCCGCAGCTCAGGATCAGACGAAGATAATGGGGAAGCCCAGAGCAATCCTGTTGACAGGCTTTTTAATTCTAAGCCGTAGGAACTGGCCAGTTTTAAAATACGTTCAGCTTCTGCAGCAGAAGTATCCAGCGTGAAACCCACCTCGCCAGGTGCGTACAGGTTGAGCTCTACACCATCGAATCCTGCTTGTATGCTTTGTTTAAAGACTTCTTCCAGTGATGTTCCATTGGGAAAACACCATTGATTTACAGCTTTTTTCATTGATAATATGCCTCCTTAAACTTTGTCTGACCTTGTCAGCATAAATTTACGCGAAAAAAGCTCACGCATGACATTAGTTGTTCAGAAGAATAGGGACAACCTTCAATCACCTTCCAGTTTATACTGGATCCATGTGTAAAAGGGCCCAAACATTGGGCCCCAGTCATTTCATTTGTAAACTTGCGTTTGTATTCAAATTGGCGACATTTTGCTACATCTTTATTTCCCGCTAATAGTTGAACATTTTTT
>JAQBPP010000282.1 GCA_028287455.1 Bacilli bacterium
GTCTTCATGACGTTTTTATCTAAAGAGGCTGATTCATTGGATCAGGTCAGGCGGCATAGCCGTCTACGACCACATCGAGTTTACCGGTTTGCGGATCGATGATCAGTCCGTGGACTGGTGTATTCGGCGGGAGGAGCGGATGGTTTTTGATCATCTTCACGCTGTTCTCCACACTCGCAGTGACACTGTCAAACCCTGACAACCAGCCTGCCAGGTCGATGCCGGCATGAATCAATGTATCGATCGTTTCAGGATTGACCTGTTGTTTGATTTTGTCGAGCATGCCTGCCGGATTGATGTTCGACATGCCGCAGTCATAGTGACCTACTACGCACACCTCGTACGCATTCAATTCATACAGTGCTACTAATATACTCCGCATAGCGCTGCCAAATGGATGGGAAATGACTGCCCCGGCGCTTTTGATGATCTTCGCGTCTCCGTTATGCAAGTTCATCGCAGCGGGCAGCAGCTCGGTCAGACGCGTGTCCATGCAAGTCACTACGACCAGCCGTTTTTCCGGGAATTTGCTGGTCATAAACCGTTCATACTCTCTGTTCTCTACAAACTTGCGATTATGGGCCAGGATTTCTTTGACAGTCGTTATGATTTCTCGTCTCCTTAACCTGCCTGTACGACGCGTTCCAATTGGTTCAGCGCGCGGTGCAGTTCTAATTCGGTCAGCTTGGCCGCAGCAGTTTCCAGGCGAAAGGACAACCTGCAGTCATCCGGATCGTGCACCAGGGGCACATCGAGTATAATGGTGGCGAGCTGTTTACTCAGCAGGGCCAGTTCCCGATGCTCCTCCAGCTTGTCTTTTAATTTTCCTTTGACCGTGTGCAGCTGATCCAGCAGATTTTCAATAGTTGCGTACTCAGTAAGCAACTTCTTGGCAGTCTTTTCACCAATGCCAGGCACACCTGGAATGTTGTCGCTGGTGTCGCCCATGAGTCCCTTGAGGTCGATGATCTGTGCGGCAGTCAAGCCCCAATCGGCAAACAGCGTCGCAGGGGTGTACCAGTCCATCTCGGTAATTCCCTTCCTCATAATGGCGACCGTTACAGCATCGTCCACCAATTGCAGCGCATCACGATCACCCGTCAGCACCACCACCTGGTGCCCAGCGTCAGCCGCATGTCTCGAGAGCGTCCCAATAATATCATCGGCTTCATATTTTTCGTCGAAATGCTGCGCCACGCCGAGCGCTTCAAGTACTTCCTTCATGGTCTCAAATTGCGGATGAAGCTCAAGCGGCAATTCGCCGCGCGTACCCTTGTACGCGGGATAAAGCTCGCGCCTGAATGTATCGCGTGAAACATCCCAGGCCACAAACAGGTGGCTTGGACGCAAATTCTCAATCACCTTCAGCATCATATTTAAAAATCCGAACACGCCGTTGGTATAGATCCCGCTGGAGGACTGCATTAATCTCCCTGAATAAGCGCTGGCGAAGTAGGCTCTCACCAGAACTGAACTGCCGTCGATGATCAGAAAGTTGGGTTGGGTCAAGTGGATGCTCCTCTGCAGATTCATTCCTCTCCAGTATAGCAGAGAGGTTGATCTATTTGGTCATGAATGCTATATTTTTCCAAAGGGATCTTGTAAACGCCATGCCAATGGCAAGCTGCATTTCTCCCCTATGATCCATACACGTGCAGGAAGGAAACGACCACTATGAACCAGCGTGAGTACTTCCGGGTGAATCTGACGACCGCTTGTGCAGTGCGCTTGCGGAAACTGAGGGATAAGAGTTTATCCCCCATGGATGCTTTTGAAGCCAGCACACAAGATATTTCCGGCGGCGGGTTATCGATGCGCACTGACCGTGAGTTAGTTGTCAACGATATGCTGACCTGGCAGTTCACAATCACGCTTAAGGGGCAAACGATCGATGTCTACGGCCACTTTGTCTGGATGAAGAGGGAAGGTCATGCGTATGTGTATGGGGTGAAATTCATCTTCTTCGATGAAAACTCCAGACGTTCGCTGCTCCGTACCCTGCAGCTGATGCAAGCGCGCAGCCGATTCCAGTCTTCTCAAACTCAATCTCAATAAATCGAGTACGTTCTCCTCGCTGTCCTAAGTTTCGTCTGGCGAGCCTATGAGCGTCTGGCCCAGGTGTAAAATCTTTAAATCCTCTTCCTTAAGTTTCAATCGTTTCCATTCAGCAGTGAGGCGCTCAAGCGCATCTTTTGGTGTATCGTCCGCCAAGCGAAACGTGCCATAATGCATCGGAATAAACAGGCGAGCCTTGGTATCCAGGTACGCTTGCACGGCTTGTTCAGGCGACACATGCTGCATGGACATGAACCATTCCGGTTCGTACGCCCCAATGGGCATCAGCGCGTAGTCGATGTTAAACTGATTTCCAATCTCCTGGAAGCCCGCAAAATAACCGGTATCGCCGGCGAAGTAGATCGTTTCCTGCCTGCTTGTCAGCACCCACCCGCCCCAATGGGAGGTATTCGTATCCCACAGCGTGCGTTTGGTCCAGTGCTGCGCAGGGACGAAGGTCATCTGCAGCCCGCCGACGCTTTTGTACTGCCACCACGCGAACTCCTCCACATCATAAAATCCTTTTTTCAGGAATAGACGGCCGAGTCCTTGTGGTACAAGATGAAGCGGGCGACCGGGCAATTTCCGCAGCGTAGAGAAATTCAAATGATCATAATGGCCGTGTGAGATCAGTACCAGGTCAATGTCAGGCAAATCCGACAGCCGTATGCCAGGAGCAGTCAGCCGCTTGTCTAATCCCATGCGGTTTGCCCAAACAGGGTCAGTCACGATCGTAAATCCTGCCAGCTGAATTAAAAAGGTGGAATGACCAATCCAGGTGATGCTGGTCTTGCTGCGGTTGGTGTGCAAAAATTCAAGTTCAACCTGTTCGGCTTGCGGTACGCAATAACTCATATCTTTTTCCTTATTGCGACGCTCTTTTCGCCACTGCACCAAATCATGCAATGAACGCTGATTGCCTACTTGGTCGAGGTTCGAATAACGGAATTTAGCCATCGCTTGAATGAGGGCTCCTTTCTCAAAAATGGGTGCTAGCGCGCACACGTCCGGCAGTATCCAGATCAGTATACTCGAGTTCGTGTTTGCGTTCGATCAGCAGCAAATAACGCGTCGATCACTTGCATGTTGCAAACGGCGTCAAGTGGACCATAGGGCACTCTCTGACCCTGTAATATGGCATCTGTGAATGCCTCCACTTGCAGAACGTACTGGTTCTGCGCTTCGAAGTACAATTCTTTGGTTTCATCAGCTGCCGAAACCCATAGCGTGGTCGGGGAGTTAAAGCGGATGGGGCTGGTTCGGATACGGCCTTTCGTGCCGATAACTTCATAGAAACATCCGCCCGACTGATCAAAAGCGCTGCTAAGCTGCGCGCATCGCCCGCTGGCGAAATAGAGAGTGCCGACAAAACGCGTGTCGACTCCGGTGCGGGGATCAATCGTTAGTCTCGCGTCCACTGCTTCTGGTTCAGCACCCAACAAGAAACGGCTAAAGGAGACCGGATAGCAGCCGATGTCATAAAGGCATCCGCCGCCCCATGCTTTGACCATGCGGGTACTGCTCGCCGCGTCCCGCAGTGCAATGGAAAAATGGGCATTGACCTGAACCGCCTCACCGATGTGTCCCTCTGTGAGAAGTTGTTTGACTCTTTGATGCACTGGCAGAAATCGCCACACAAACGCCTCCATCACTTGGATGTTTGACCGCTGGGCTGCCTCCTTGACCTGAAGCGCTTCTGCAGCAGTCAGGGTCATTGGCTTCTCGCACAACACATGCTTGCCTGCTGCAATTGCTTGTAAAGCCCATTTTAAATGCAAGTGATTCAAGAGCGCAATGTACACCGCGTCAATGTCCGGATCGTTGATTAAATCCTGGTAGGACGGATATGCGCGCGGTACTCCAAAACGTATTGCTGCGGACATACTGCTCTCGCTGTTTCGGCCGGCGATTGCTAACCAATCGCTGTTCTGTGCTGCCAGTATGGCAGGGCCCATTTTACCTACAATATTTCCGGTTCCTAACACACCCCATTTAAGCGTCCGCATTGGGATTGTTCCTTTCATCCTGCGAGTTATAGTAAGAATGTAGCACAGTTCTCACCTGAGTTGCTTCACATCTTTGTCCAGAGATGGTAAGTTATCCTTAAGTATGTATTTTCCGAAGGTGAGGGATCACGTCAATATGATCTATGAATTAAGAATCTACCATATGCATCCAGGTAAAATGGAAGCGATTCATAAGCGTTTTTCTGAAGTGACCATTCGCCTGTTTGAGAAGCATGGCATGCCCGTATATGATTTCTGGGAAGATATTGACGGCAACCTCCGGCTTTACTACGTATTGGTGCACAACGACCGGGAGTCGCGGGATCGGAATTATGCCGCGTTCCGGAATGACCCGGATTGGGTCATCGCCAAGAACCAATCAGAAGCTGACGGACCGATTGTGGTAAAGGTCGAAAACTTCTTTATGAAACGCGTTCCTTATGTGACAGGCAGGTAGACAGAATAACAGATAAGCAATGGATTGAACCCATCGGAGTAAGTGGAGCCGGTGGTTTTTTTCTATAAGGATGTTCAGCCGTTATTATTCCATCATAAAACTGTGAGGGAGACACATGGCAGATTATAAAATGATAGAGGAATTAACTCTGAATAACTGGCAGCCTTTGCAAACCATGCTTTATGATGGATGGTTGCTGCGATTTGCAGGTGGATATACAAAACGTGCCAATTCGGTTAATC
>JAQBPP010000295.1 GCA_028287455.1 Bacilli bacterium
ACTTACAAACCGTTCCCAACTTTTGACACTTCTATCCCAGATCAGTATCGATATGAAGTTTTTAAGCAGCAGTTTGATAACCACGTACAGAACAATGATTTGCCGCAACTTACCACCATGTGGTTGATGGATGACCACACGTCCGGAACTTCTAAAGGGCTTCCCACGCCGCAGGCGGCTGTTGCGGACAATGACTTGGCTCTTGGGAAAATGGTTGACTTGATCTCACACAGTCCATATTGGAAAGACTCTGTGATTTTCGTTACTGAAGATGATGCTCAAAACGGACTGGATCACGTTGATGGTCATCGTGAGCCCGCATATGTCATAAGCCCATGGGTTAATAAAGGAACTACTGACAGCCATTACTGGACTGTCATCAACATGGTGAGAAGCATTGAGCAAATTCTTGGACTGCCTGCAATGAATCAGAACGATGCTGCAGCGGAGCCGATGAGTGAGCTTTTCACTAATCAACCAAACTTTACGCCCTACAACTTTGCTCCAAATCAAATTCCACTTGACTCTTTAAACGGGCAACCGAATACAAATCCCACGGCAGCGGCCAATCCGGCGCCTACGCCAGCGGTGCAAGATCTTGAAGCTAAGTGGACGCAGTGGTCCAATGCGAATGAAGACAAATTTACTGGCAAAACTGCATCTCCAGACTCAGTCAACGCGAATATGCTGAATCATGCAGTGTGGTATGCTACAAAAGGTTTTGATCAACCTTATCCAGGTGAGGACAAAGCTCTGACACCAGATGAAGTGGCTGCGCAACCTCAAAGCAGCGCTCCATCTCCTGCGAACAACTAGTGCCATAAGGACTCAAAGAGACCCTTCTGATTTTTTTAGAAGGGTCTCTTTGAAATAAGGGAAATCGAAGGGGATTTGTCAAGCTTCAACTCAACAAGTTTAGGTCGTCCTATTCACTTGTCTGGCATATTCTTCCGGGGTCTTGCCAATGATCGCTTTGAAATCTTTGATAAAATGGGACTGGTCGAAATATCCTAGATCCGTTGAAAGTTTGACCCAATCGAAATGTTGGCCGTTGTCCATTATTTCTGCCGCGTTTTGCAGTCGATACAGCATAATCACCCATTTGGGGGTTGCTCCAACATGAAGATCAAACATTCGCTGCAGTTTTCTTTTGTTGAAATCGAAAAGCTGACAAATATCGTCTACTTTCATGATCTCCCGATTGTCGCGAATCTGATCGATTATTTCGTTGATCAATAGAATAGTTTCATCCCGTGCCGGCAATTTTGGCTGGATGAAACTTTCAGCAATTCGAACCATCATTTCCTCGTCTTCCTGAGAAAGTATGGCATGCTCAATGGTGTTGTCTTCCACATCAAAAACGTCCCGTACTGACATGGGTTGATTCGTCAGGCTGGAAACGGGGCATTTTACAAAAGGGTAAAATCCTCCCGGTTTGAATTTAACACCAAAAACCCTCCCTTTTCCCTGAAGCAGATACGAGAATTTATTGTTTTTAGCTATACCGTAGATCCCTGTCCTGTTTTTCTCAATGACCAAATTCACACAGGGATTGGGCACGACGTCCTGTAAATACGGTTGTTGTCCGGATAAATCCCAGCTGACGATCCAGAAGTGCTTGACGAAAAATCCGATTTCTTCCGAGGGGACATGACGTGTCAGCTGAAATTGCTTTTCTCCGCCTCGCAAATTCAAAACACCCATACTGGGCTTGTATATGTTCTCGCTCATTTAGCTCACTCCTAGCAGGTCGTCATGCTTGTCGCGTTTTTACAATACTGTTTATGGATAAAAGAGTTATCATTATATTAGCACAAAATTGTACGTATATAGACAAATTACGAGCCAAGCAGCACATATGTACAAATAAAGGAGGTAAACATGGAACTCAAATACGAATTTTACATTGATGCTGAACCTGAAAAAGTCTGGGATACGTTCGTTTCGCCGGAAGGAACCCGTAAAACCTTTTTCGGTAGTGTGATCAGATCCACATTCCAGGTGGGCGATTCCTTGGAGTACATCGGCCCAGGGAATGATGGAGAGAACACATTGCATGTTTATGGTAAGATATTAGCTTATCAGCCGCATCAGGTTTTTAGTTACACCGAACATCCTGGTCCATCTTACAACCCTAACCATGCTGAACTGGAGTCGAGAGTGACTTTTACGCTGGAGACTGTCGGCAAATGTACGAAACTGACGTTAGTGAATGATCAATGGACGGCTAATCACCCTTCATTTAGCAATGCCCAAGGTCATTGGTGGATGATTTTAAGCAACATAAAGACTGTTGCAGAAACCGGAAGGACGCTGGACTTCGGTTGGTAGCAGAAAAAAGCCGTTCCAAGGTTGCCTAGACCAAGGAACGGCTTTTCTGTGTGAACGGCTTGGTATTACTTTGTAATTATCACAGTTTGTGTGTCTTGATTCCAATCTACGGTGGCCCCAAGTGTTTCTGAAATGAAACGAATGGGCACCAGCACGCGGTTGCTTACTTCCATTGAACTAACATCCAGTTGTGTGCGCGAGTTATTGCTCTCTACGGCTGTACTGCCAATTGGCAGCAGAATCGTCTGACCCGGGCTGGTCAATTCGACTGCATTGATATCACTTAAATACGCGACGCTTAAGCCGAGCGCCTGAGCCGCGTATCGAACAGGGACTAGTGCTCGCCCCTCGCCGACCACGGATGCAGATACATCCAGCCTGGTATCCACGCCATTGATTTTCATATCAGGCTTATTGATTGGAAATTCAATTTTAGTAGGCTGTGTGGCGCCAGCACTATCTGAAGTAAACCACACCGTGAGCGGATTGTTATAATCCTGTCCAAACCCAACGACAATTCCTGCCCCGCCGGTTCCTGCGGACTGCTTCACTACTTGTCCATTAGTGCTGCCAGCAGGATCATAGCGCAATTCTTCACTCATTGCGATCGGTCCGGAATAGTAAACTGGGTTCACGGTAGCATGGTACACATGAAACGTGACGCTTTCGACCTCATTTGGATTTTGGTCGATCGGGGTGAGCCGCAGTTTCTGGTTTGCAGGCAAGTTTACTTTTTGTGACGTTCTGAACAGCCCATCCTGCTCTTGATTGGAAGGGGTCAGCGTAACATTCTGCGGACGGTAGCTGCCGGACACTGCTTGATGAATCAGGTCATAAGCAGCCCGGTTTGCACCAGTCGATGCCGCCAAACTTTCGATGCCCGTGTTGGCCACGTACCACGCCTTGGAGCCATACAGCAGTCCGTCCTCCGCAGCCCATTCGATCGTCTGCTGCAGGTTGGATAAATTCGCGCCGGACGATGCGATTAAATCATCGAGTTCCAATTCAATGCCTGTCCCATAGCGGGCGCCTGTATAAGCATAATCGAAAAACTTGCGCTGGCTGTACAAAGAGGGATCGAAGTAGTAATGGCTCTGGCGGTACAGTTGGTCAATTCCTAAGCCGAATCGATCATCTGCTGTCCAGGCATATTGATCAGGGATCCACATCATCTGATACCCCAGGGCGTGTACATGCGTACTGGTATTGACCACAAGGGGGGAACTGTAATTTTCCTCTTCGTTGATCCAGTCGAATCCTGCCAGCTTCAAGTTTTGAAAATGCGCATTATTGAAACTCTGGATAAAGCTATCCACGAAATTATTCAACAATTGCTCCCGGTAGCCCAGTGGGTCGCTTGTGCTGGGGTTCGGCAGCATGAAGAACACTTTGGCAGGACCTGCCTGATCCCCGGTTAAATGCAGGGCCTGGTTGCGGCTCGCCCACTCCTTGTCGAGAGCAGTCATTGCGCCCATCGTTTTATTAAGATAACTGGACCAATTGTCGTAGGTTGAGTTGTTGTTGACCCCGGCGTTTCCATTCGGAGCAAACAAGAATGCGTCAAATAAAGTGTCCTGTGGAACACCTGCGGGATCGACGTAAGAAACGTAAGGTTTAAACCGGTCCGCAGTCCAGTTGGTGGCAGTGTCATAAATCAACACCACGTTTTTATAATCGTATTTCGGAAATTGAGTAAACACTTGATCAGTGGTGCGCACACCTCCAGCGTATTGATAGGAGGAAGTTAGACCACCGCCGCCATCTCCAATAACTCCATCCACTACGCGTTCAGTAAACAGTTGGCCTTGAGAGATGTTAAGCACATAATAATCCTGACCGTTAAACGCACAGCCGGTAATCGACCCATTTTGCAAGTCGACTGCGCCTGTATAGTTCCAATTGTCATCGTATTGAAAAACATGCCAGTTTGCTGAGGACACCGTTAAGTTCCAATGTTTTCCGTCGTAAAACAGGCCGAACGTATCTTCTTTAGCAAAAGGGTGTCCGGTGGATCCTGTTAATTGGCTGGTCACCGCAACGCCGTGATTGGTTGGACTTATCTTATAAACCGTGCCGCTGCCGTCCAGAAGAAATAACCATCCGTCGCGTAATGCCAGGCTGTTGCCATCACCTGTTGGCGCGTCAAATTTGTCGAGTACGGTGCCATCCTGTGTGATGTGTTCGATGACCCCTGGTGCCTGCGCATATTTGGGATCGGAAGTATTGTAATAAAGATACAGGGTACCGTCAGGAGCAGGAGCCACGCCTTGCAGATTTTTCGAGGGCTGGTCCGCAGGAACAATATGCGCCAATGTATCGCCAGTATCCGCATTCATTTTATAGAGCGAGCCATTCCCGTTATCGGTGAAATACACTTGATTGCTTGTGCCGGGTACCATACTCAGTCCCCATGGATTTGGCGCAGGTACGGGAGCTCTGCGCAATCGGTCGGGAAAAGGGCCTGCCAGATTTCCAGTGCTGGTTTCCAAAGCGATTTGCGCTGGGTGACGAATTGAGTCGTGCTGAATTGTCGTGGCATCAATCTGGTTAATGACGGGGGAAGAGTTCACATCTGCGCCGCTTGCCCTGGCGCTCATTGCGGGCGATAAACTGAAGACCAACAGCGCTGCACATGCTGTGCTTAAGCTGCCCAGCCGCCAGCGGGGATCATTGTTTGCTTGCATAATAGCCTCCTATGAAGATAACGGAAATCGGGGAAAAGAATTCCATTATTAAATTCGATAGGGAGGCTAGACTTCCTGTTCATTGAACTGTGAACGTTTGGAAAACAAATTTCGATTTGGACAAAGCGCAGGGGATATGTGGAAAGTACTGGGATAATATAGTATTGTCATAGCTAAGTGCATCAGTTCTAAGGAGGACATCCAGATGGCCAAAACTGTTCCGCTGCGATCGGAACTACCCGAGGATTTTAAATGGCGGCTAGAAGATATTTATGATGACAACGCAAAATGGGAAACAGATTTCAGCAAGCTGCAGGAAGTGCTCCCCTCCGCAGAAGCTTACAACGGGAAGCTGGAATCCCCTTCTCAGTTATTAGCTTTGTTTCAATTAGAGGATGAATTGAGCAAGATCGTAGAAAAACTGCTTACATATGCCCGCATGCGGCGGGATGAAGACAATGCCAATACGTATTACGTGGGGCTTACCGACCGCATTAATACGCTGATGTCGGAAATGCAAACCGCATTCTCCTTCGTGGAGCCGGAG
>JAQBPP010000066.1 GCA_028287455.1 Bacilli bacterium
CTGTGAATTTTCATTTCTCCCTTATGAGCTTCTATAATTTTATAGCTCACCATCAGCCCAAGTCCTGTCCCTTTTTCCTTGGTGGTATAAAAGGGTTCCCCGAGCTTTGCAATGCGGTCATTCGCAATCCCGTGTCCTTGATCGATAAAACGAATCAGTAAGTTGCGAGAATCCATCCGCTTGAGCTCGATGGTAATGATACCGCCCTCCGGCATCGCCTCAATCGCGTTTTTCAACACGTTGATAAAGACTTGTTTTAATTGATTCTCTTCGCATCCAATAAACCCATGATCGGCATCAAAATCTGACAGCAGCTGGATGCTGTTCATATTGGCTTGCGTCTCAAGCAGTGCAATGACGTTTTGCAGAATAACCTCCGGATCTTTTAATTGGAAATCAATCGCCTGTGGTTTCGCCAGCATCAAGAACTCGTTAATGATCATTTGAATCCGTTCCAACTCAGACAGCATGATGGAAAAATAGTTCTGGTTGCCTTGCGTTTTCATCTGCAACAGTTGAATGAACCCTTTGAGCGCGGTTAAAGGGTTGCGGATTTCATGCGCGACTCCCGCGGCAAGCTGACCCACCACAGCCAGACGATCCGCTTTGCGATAAAGTTCCTCAGTTTGTTTTAAATCGGTGATATCGCGTGCAATCGCATAGACTCCCACGATTTCCCCATCGACCACCATCGGACTGAATTTCATTCCAAGCGCAATGGAATGACCCAGCTTATGCATAAAATGAACTTCGAAGTTTTCACTTTTGCCAATTTTGGTTCTTTCAAAAAAATAGAGCACCCGTTTGAGATCTTCCGATACAATGTACTGTGAAAACAGCGTACCCAGCAGTTCCTCTTCCCGATACCCAGTCATTTGTTCCAATGCGGAATTGCCTTTGATAAACTGACCTTCCAGGTCGAACGAACAAATCATGGCTGGATTCTGTTCAAACAGCGATCGGTAGCGCTGGTTGCTATGCGCGAGCCGCTTTTCTGCTTGTCTGACCCGGTTAAATAACAGCAGGGCCAAAAGCGCCATCGCTAACCCCAGTAAAATGATCATGCGGGAGCGCCGACTGGTTTGATGATCCTGAATCCATGCGTTCGTACGCAGCTGGTCCATCGTCAGTTCCATTTGTTTATACGTGGATCGAAAATTGTCCATCTGCTCCTGCACTTGGTTGAATCTGCTGCGAGCATCCTCGATCTGACCCTTTTGCACCAAATCGACCTGATTCTGAAAATACTGCTGCAAGCTGTCAATTTGTGGATTTGCCTGCTGTTCAAAAATAGACTGGACCTGTGGGTAGTTCAATTCATACTTGCGAATCACCGCAAGGTCATCTTTTAGACCAGTTTGTCCATTATAAAAAGGATCTAGAGAGCCGGAGCTCGCTGTCATTAGATAATTTCCTGAGCCCACCTGTTCATTTAATAAATCAAGCAGCAGGTTGTGCACTGCGGCATCCATCGGTTCAGCATCAACGACAATTGCCTTGCTGTTTTTATCCAAATCCACAAAAGAAGTATAGCTGGCATAACTCACAAGCAAGAGTAATGAGATTAGAATTAGATATGTAAAGGAGAACTTATATCGTGCAACAAATCGGAACTTGAACCTCTCTCGCATTTCAATTGAACCTCCCCCTTTTTGTTTTCGACAATCAGTCGACACATTCCTTTACAAAAGGGGATAAATTAAAGAGCCCCCATCTGCTTTCACTGGAGGCTCTGGAAACGGCTATAGCTGCTGCTGTTGCTGTTGGACTTGCTGCGCCAACTGCTGGATCTGCTGCAATTGTTGTGCGGCCATTTGTTCTCTTTGAGCGAAATTTTGCATTTGGTTGCTGAGCTGTTGTTGAATTCCTGCCTGGTTCATGCCCCCGGTCATTCCGCTCATTCCAAAACCGTCAGATTGAAATTGTTGCGCTTGACGAGCGTTCATTTGCTCTTGCTGCTGCAATTGCTGTGCGATTTGCTGAATCTGGCTGATTGCCTGCTGCGCTTGCCAAGCTGCCTGCTGAATTTGTTGCTGCGGCATTCTAAAATTCCTCCCATACTATTTTGTTTTCCCCCAGTACACGCACTCATGTAAACATTGCGCTGGTGGACTCCTTAGATATTCCCCATGTCTTGTTGTGCAATACCCACTATGTGCACTGAGAAAAAGGCGTATCCCTCAGGAATACACCCGAATCGATACACCTTTTCCTAAAGCGTTTTTACAATTAACTGGCAATGGTTTAGTAGTAGCCGCCGCCGCCATATCCTGCAGCGCCATATCCGTAGCCTGCTCCTACTCCAGCCGCGCCACAGCCGCACGGGGAGACTGCTGCTGCGCCATAACCTGCACCAGATGGTACAAGCAAGAAGAACAATACGAAGATAATTAAAAACACAACCGCCCAACGAGTAAATCCACCGAAGATACCGTCCATTTGAAGACCTCCATTAACCATTAATTTTGCATCCGAACGTGGAGTGATCGTGAGGCTCACTCGAGGCCCCCGCATGCCGAACCTTGGCTGCCGCGGTCACAGCTTGTATGGAAGAGTGAGATTGCCTACGGGCCTATTAGACCCACTGGCGGGGGCTGGCTCCTCAAGCAGATTCGGTATGCTGTAAGGTACGTGATTCGGGTGCAAATGGAAACGGTTGTTTGTCCTGTATCAATCAAAATTGTTTATTTTTCATGAGTCCACTTGAATGCCGCCAGCTTTCAGCGCGGCTAAACAGATCGCCTCGGCTGCGGATGAAGCATACTGGTGACAGGCTTTCTGATGCGGTACGATCCAGATGGTGGCCGACCATTCCCCACTCTCCTGGTTAGAACTCACGACCAGGTCCCAGTTGTTCTTTTCAATCCAATTCACTACCTGCCAGACATGCGCCATGTTGGTGGTGAAATTAGGCAATTGATAGTCCCACATCCGCGTTGCTTCCGGCAGCGAAAGACCTCTGGTGTTCCAGTTGAATAGATGGATGGCCACGAATGCGTCACGCTGCCTCATAGTTAATTCGGCCCAATTCATCTTGCGGTCCCCCCTGGCAAGAGTGGAAGTTTCTGCCGCCCATTAGGCGATTCAGCACGACATTTGTTATGATAAAGGAGTATAAATATTTTCGATTAGATAGGTGGCGTTTGAATATGAGTCAGCAAAAACCATATAGAGTTCTACTCTATTATAATTATGTTCATATAGATGATCCTGAGCAATTCGCCGCTGAGCACTTGCAGTTTTGTAAGGAACTTGGTTTGAAAGGACGCATACTGGTAGCGGAAGAAGGTCTGAACGGAACCGTTTCTGGCACTGTCGAACAGACCAGCGCCTATATGGAAGCGATGCATCAGGATCCTCGTTTTGCGGACATGGTATTTAAAATCGACGAAGCGGAGACACACGCGTTTAACAAAATGTTCGTTCGTCCGCGTGACGAAATTGTTTCTTTCCGTTTAGAGGATGATGTCGATCCTCACGAGATCACGGGCAAGTACTTAAGCCCCAATGAATTTTTCGAACAAATGCAGCAAGAAGACGTTGTCGTAATTGACGCGCGCAATGACTACGAATATGATATTGGACATTTTCGTGGCGCCATTCGCCCTGACGTTGCGGCGTTTCGCGACTTCCCGCAGTGGGTGCGGGAAAACCTGAGCGACTATAAGGATAAAAAAATTCTCACGTATTGCACAGGAGGCATCCGCTGTGAGAAGTTCTCTGGCTTCCTGCTCAAAGAAGGTTTCCAGGACGTCGGCCAATTGCACGGCGGCATTGTCAGCTATGGTCAAGATCCAGAGGTCAAAGGCCAGCTGTTTGACGGAAAATGTTATGTGTTTGACAACCGGATCTCAGTTCCGGTCAATCAAGTGGAAGACGTTGTGGTGGGGAAATGCTACCATTGCGGAAAGCCGGAAGACCGGTATGTCAACTGCGCGAATCCATCATGCAATTTGCAGCACATTTGCTGCGAATCGTGCGAAGAGGAGCATAAACGCTCCTGCTCGAAGGAATGTGAAGAACATCCATTAAACCGTTATGTCAAAGAGCATCCTCTGCATTCCGAAGCTTGATGCAGGCTCGTTCTCTTTCAGCCCTGACACCTGTCCCTGTCAGGGCTGCTCGATGATCTGGCGCTTGCGCACGTGCCGGTAGACTAACGCAAGAATCGCGCGACGCGTCAGGATGCCGATAAAAATTCCTTCGTCATTTTCAATGCATAAGAAGGGCTGGTTGATCGATAACTCCAGGGCCCTGGTAAATGTATCCGTGTCTTTCATCCGCGGCACCTTGCTGTTCATCACTTCTTCTACATGGTGATCCGCTAATTTTTCATATTCGATCCGCTCCATTCCCAAAATGGAGTCCAATATTAACGTTTTACTGATTAACCCTTTTATTTTAAAAGACAAATCCAACACCGGAACTGCAGAGTAACCTGACTTAACCAATACCAGCAAAGCGTGCTCTAAAGAATTTCCCAGCTGGACATGGGCGACATTGTCAATTGGAATCACTAACTCTTTGATTTCCTGGTCAACTATTGTGCTGGTTTGCAGATCGATCATCACGGCTTCACTCCATTTCATTGCAAACAGGTCTCAGGCGGAGAGACCATTTCTATTATACTATGAACAATCTGCTGAAAATCCGCTTTTTCCTGTTCAGATTAGGAAAGACTGTGAACGCGTCGCCATTGATCTGCAGCAAAAATCCCCTTTCAACAGAAGAAAGAGGATTTTTCACAATGGATTAGGATTTCCTCGTTTGCTCTTGCAGCTTCTGCTGCGCCATGCG
>JAQBPP010000317.1 GCA_028287455.1 Bacilli bacterium
AAATGTAAAGGTATTGAGAATTTTCAACGGCCAAGTGGGGCTGAATGGTGCCCGTACCGTATTGCCCGCCTCATCTGAAAAAGAATTGGTGAAGATGAGCTTCTCCGGCGCTACGATTTCGCGATACACAAATTTGCCCCACATCTCTTGTCCCTCAGGGGATCGCTGTCTGTAGTGAAAAATACCACCCGGGCGGAGATCTATCTTAGTGACATTCATCAAGTACCCTTTTGGTCCCCACCAATGATTCAGATGTTCAGGTTCCGTAAACGTCTTGAACACAAGTTCTCGTGGCGCATCGAAGGTACGCGTGACAACCTACTCCCGCGCTGCAGACATCTTCGTCACATACGCCTCCAGGCGCTCAAAGGTCTGTTGATTGCCTTCAACGGCATACGTCTTAACGTTGTCGAATTCAGCTGCAGTATCAAAGAGCATGTGAAAGTTAAGCCTGGTTTTGCCATTAAAGTCCTCGAAGGTGGCCGTCACCTGAAATTTCGGGCCTGAAAGATTCTGGAAAACGATCCGCTCAGGCTGCACGATCTCGACAAAGATGCTCTTATTGTCATAATCAACGCCATCGGGTCCATGCATGATGAACTGCCAGGTGCCGCCCGGCCTAAAGTCAAACTCCTGAAAAGTATTGGTAAAGCCTTTCGGTCCCCACCACTGCGCTAAATGCTCGGGTTTTGTCCAAACTTCAAAAACAAGTTCACGTGGCGCATCGAAGATGCGCGTGGTCACCAGCTCATTTTCGCCTACTTTCGTTGTGATGCCGTTTGATGGGTTGTCTCCGACCATGCAAATTCCTCCTATTTCTTGTCGCTGTCTTTGTTTTCCTGTGCTTGCAGTTCATTCAGATAACCATCCAACCGATCGAATCGCTCATCCCACATGCTGCGAAAGGAATCCAGCCAGGCGTCCAGCTCTTGAAAGCGTTGCGGCCTGAGCTTATAAATACGAAGGTTGGCCAGTGGCTGCACCTCAACAAGCCCGGCATCACTAAGTACACGCAGGTGTTTGGAAACTTGGGGCTGACGGATCCGAAGCCGTTCGGAGATATCGCCAACTGGGCGAGGACCGAATCGTAAAAGTTCAACAATCTGTAATCGGTTGGGTTCAGCAAGAGCACTCATAATCGAATTCATGACCTAACACCTCAATAGAAATATATGTTATCGAGAATATTCTTGTCAAGGAATATAAATGCTGTTTCAGTCGATGTTCCGCAAAATCAGTTGCAAGAGCATTTGTAAACCAAACGCAAACGGTTTCAAATAACAACAATTAGATGTAAAATTAAGAGGAGTTAAATGGGAAGGGTGTATGGAGAATGGTAGAGCATATCGTAATTTTTAAGTTTAGGGAACAGTTAAGCTCAGACAAGGAAAAAGAATTGGTAGACCTGGTTTATTCCTTTAAAAAAAGAATTCCTGGTGTTGTCGACGTTAGCGCGGGCATAAATGTCACCGAAGAAACGGAAAAAATTCACGGGTACCAATTTGGATTCAGAATTACATTCGAAAATCAGGATTACTTGCGCAATTATCGGCCGCATCCTGTTCACAAGGAGTTTGGTCAAGCGATTAAGGGGCTGACTGAAAACGTGATCGTAATGGATTACCCGATCCTAACTTCCTAATCATACGAAGTTTCATTGTTTCCTTCAACCAGCTCGCGTAAACCGATTTGGATTATTTTTCAAACTTACCCCCATCGTTGCACCTTTGAACCGCCTTTATCTGCGCTGCGCAAATACGAGGCGGCAATGGCAAGTAAAGTCATGACCAGCATGACTAAAAAGGCAATTCGATATCCGCCGACCAGAAGGTGGACATCACTCGCTGTGAGCTGTGTGTGTCCACCCGCATAGATAGCATTCTTTAAGCGGCCCGGCAACGCGCTTGTAACAATCATCAACGATAATGCCGTGCTGATCACTGCGCCCATATTCTGCAGCATGGAGCGAAGACCGTTAGCCACGCCTCTTCTTTCAAGCGGCACTGTCAGCATAATTGATTTTGTATTCGGTGTCATGAATAGTCCAGTACCCATGCCAATCAATAGTTGACTAAAAATGATCCAAAAAAGCGAATCGTTGCCGCCAATATGCCACATTAAGAGCAGTATTCCAATACATGTGCCAAAGAGCCCCGTTGTCGATAACGCTCGGGCGCTATATTTGGAGCTAAGTGCTCCGGCGATCGGAGAAGCGATAATCATTCCGATAGTAACCGGAATTACCTTGAGTCCTGCGTTAAATGGGTTTTCGTGGTCAACAACCTGAAAAAATAATGCAATCAAGAGAACAACAGATGAACGCGCCAGTGAATTTAAAAACGTAGCGAGATTGGCCATTGTATAAGGACGATTGTGAAACAATGTAAAATCGATCGTCGGATATTTCACTCTTCGCTCTACCCATATGAAACATGCTGTAAAAACGACGAACATCACCAAGCCAAGTATGACTGGCAAACTAATCCAGCCGACAACGCCTCCTTCAGAGAGCGCAAGAATCAAACCTCCTAACCCTAAAAATATAGTTAGATTCCCCATCATATCGATTTTCTCATTTTTCGCTCGGCCAGGTACAGATCGAAGCGTGAAAATCCCCCAAATGACGCCAATAACGCCCAGAGGGACGTTAAACCAAAACACCCAACGCCATCCGAAAGCAAAAACTAAATATCCGCCGACCACTGGGCCTATCAATTGACCGACTGAAGCGACAAGTACATTGATGCTCAGTGCCGTACCCAGCTTCCGTTCTTCGAATGCATCCGTAATCAGCGGTGTCGTATTGGTAATGATGAGCGCCCCACCGGCTGCTTGAAGGGCGCGCAGAATAATGAGCACCCATACATTGGGAGAGAATCCGATTAGAAAACTGACAATCGTAAACTCGCTTAAACCAATCAAATAAAGGTTACGTCGGCCGTAAATATCTGCCAGCTTTCCAAACACTAAAATAAGAATCGTGTTAAAAAGCATATAAGAAAGCAATATCCAACTGGTGGCCACTGCTCCGGCATGAAAATGGCTTGAGACCTCAGGCAGCGCAACGTTCAGCGTGCCAAGGTTCAGCACAGTGAGTAAAACGCCAAGACTTGTTACCAAGAGTACAAGCCAAGGAGACTTTTCTTTCACTGATTTCGCCTCCAATGATTTTGAACCATTCACAATTCAGCCAGGGTGTTTGGATTGTTGTTGCGACATAAGCGGGGCGCCCTTGAACAGGTGCCCCGCTCTGCTGTTACTCCCTGATTAACCCTTTCGCCAATTTCGTTATCTTATTAAAAACAGTATGTATGCTTGTCATGATACCTATTCTAGGTCTTCTGCGTTTGACAATTGGGAGATCGGTTTACGACCTACAAATCCTTCACTCAAACCATGCCAGAACTGAATTGAATGTGGCTCCCCCAATTTCCAGCACAGGTACGCTTCTTTGCCATCAACCATCGTATAGAAATCAATCAGCC
>JAQBPP010000324.1 GCA_028287455.1 Bacilli bacterium
CTTCACGAAAACTGACAGGATGATAGGCTTTTATTTCCGCTGGTCCTTTTTTCGTGTCTTTAATGAAAGCCATCACCAAAAAGGTGGAAAACAGAATAGCTCCTCCTGTAATTATAAACGAATGCTCCATCCCGATTGATTCAGCAAGCATTCCTCCCATCAAGGGACCTATCAACCCTCCCACAACATTGCCGGTCTGAAGTTTCCCAAGCGCTTCTCCCGCTCTTTCTTTTGGAGCAGAGATAGCGATTAAAGATACAGCTGACGCCCCAAAACCACCAAACACACCAAACAAGCAGCGCATCAACAATAAATGGATCGGGGAGCCAGCAAACGCCATACTTCCGATGACTATGCCTGATCCAATTCCCGAATAAATCATCGCCCGCTTTTGCCCAAACCGATCCGAAAACCTGCCCCATAAGGGTGAGAAGATCGATATAAATAAATGGTTGGCTCCGAAAATCAAACCCGCCCACAGTACGGCCGACTTCTGGTCTTTCACTCCTAATTGAATGACATATAGGGACAGGAAAGGGATTACCATGCTGATCCCCGCAGACATCACGAAATTTCCAATTTGCAATATCCAAAGGACTCTTTTCCAACTGTCAGTTTCAGACAAGAAGATTCAAACTCCTTCACAGTTAAGCCAAATCTGATTAGAAGAAATTAAACAATGTCTGTTCATCATATCATGATTCATTTAATTCAGTTTTCGTATTCTGCGATAAGGCTGGAATTTCGTTCGACCCTTGACTACTCGTACCCTGGCAAACCTTTTATAGTTATAATAAACGCATAAAGAGTGATGGGGGAAAAGAAGTGGAATATGCAGAATTCAAAGAGATTGTTTTAGGAAGACGAAGCATAAGAACTTTTACTGATCAGGAAGTTACCAAAGAAGAAATATTTGAACTAATTGACTGTGCTAGGTACGCTCCCAGTGACACAAATTCTCAGACGTGGCAATTTATTGCCATTATTAACAAAGAAATAATTAAGGAAATTGAGAAAATAACTTGGGATGAATTGAATAAAAAAGCCGCAGAAGCAGAAAAAAGAGGACTTAAAAAGGAAGCTAGGCTACTGTTGCGTTCATTTGGGCCATATGCCACTGCTTTTTCAGATGCTCCTGTGTTGATTGTTTGTTTAGCGACTCCATACAACTCTAAATTCCGTGAAAAAATATTCGACCCTATTCAATTAGTTGAGAATGAAATATGGCAAGAAGAAGGAATTAAGAGCAGTTGTTTAGCGACTCAAAATTTAATGCTAGCTGCACATGCAAAAGGATTAGGAACTTGTCCGATGACTGGTCCAGTGTTACTGGCTTCGGATAAAATTCGTAATTTGTTGAATATAAAGCAGGATAGGCAAATCAATATGGTAGTTGCTCTTGGATATCCAAATGGAAACCCAACTAAAATCCCAAGAAAATCGGTCGAGGAGATACTTACAATAGTTAGTTGAATCAAAACAAATTGTCATCTTAGAGGATTTTGGCTCGCAAATAATTGCGGGTCTTTTTTTAAAATATGGAAGTGATTTCTGCGGTCCAGGGCTGGCACTGGTCGCGCGTGGATTGGGAAGCAGTGCTGCTGCCGTCGCAGTATCAAGAGTTCCTTATTAACTATTAAGAAGTAACTTTAAATTTTTATCTAAATAGGTATAATTATCCAATAAATACAGATGAAAGGAGAGGAGTGAAATGACAGACTCTCATCCTCGGTCTCAAATGGAAATGATGGTTGCTTGGGGCGACTGTGATGCAGCGGGTATCTCTTATTACGCCAGAGCTTTTGACTGGTTCACCAACGGACGCATGCAATTTCTAGACTTTTATGAGTTCCCCTATATGGAAACGTTTCATTCCAAAGGCATTTCTCTTGTGTGTTTGACAGCCGATTGCCAATATAAAAAAATGTTGCATCCACAAGAAAAAATTACTGTACGTACTTTTTTGACATCTCTAACGCGCACCAGAATGACTCATACCTATCAGATTTTCAAGAAAGACGGTTCACTCGCGGCTGAGGGGAAAACATCGCATGCTTACGTCGATCACGAAGGGATTCCCTTTAATCTTAAAAAGCGTTTCCCCCAACTTTGGCAAAAGCTGACTGGCCGGTGGATCCTTTTCAAGGATGAAGGATAAGACTGCGTAGATGGGAGGTGGCAGCTAGAAATGTCTAAAGAACGTATAGTGGTAACAGGAATGGGGGCGATTACTCCTGTTGGAATTGGCGTACCATCTTTCTGGAAAAATTTACAGATGGGCATTAGCGGTGTCTCTGTCATCAGTCGTTTTGATCCCAGCGAACTGCCGGTAAAAATTGCAGCTGAAGTTAAAGATTTTTCCCCAATGGATTTTTTGCCGAAAAAATTAGTAGGGCAAACAGATATTATAATGCAATTTGCTCTGGTAGCTGCTGAAGAGGCCTTAGCTGCCAGTAACCCAAAAGCAGATCCCGAGCGCATCGGAATTGTGCTGGGAACTGCTCTTGGCGGCATTACCACAGCAGCTCATGCACAGGAACAAATTACCCGGAGCGGCAGTTACAGGGTTTACCCATACCTTGTGCCCAAAATGTTAGGAAATATTGCGGCTGCCCACATTGCTATTGTCCATGGTTTAAGAGGACCAAGCTTTACACTGAACACAGCCTGTTCATCCGGGGCTGATGCAATCGGAATGGCTTCAATGCTTCTGAAAATGGGACAAGCTGACGTAGTAGTAGCTGTCGGTGTTGAATCCATTCTTTGCAGTTTGATGGATGCTGGTCTTAGTTCAGCTCGGGCTCTTTCAAACCGAAATGATAATCCCACGAAGGCAAGCCGACCTTTTGATTTAAATCGAGACGGTTTTGTGATGGGCGAAGGAGGAGGGGCAGTTGTCCTTGAAACATTAGATTCAGCAAGAGAACGCGACGCCGATATTAAAGCTGAACTGCTGGGATATGCAAACTGTACAGATGCTTATCATGTCACGTCGCCAAAGCCTGATGGAAGTGGAGAAATTCTTTGCATGCAAAAAGCTTTGCAGCAGGCTGGACTGGCGCCTTACGAGGTGGATTACATAAATGCTCACGGTACTTCGACAAAGCTTGGCGATCGGGTGGAGACAAAGGCTCTTAAAGCAGTTTTTGGTCAGCAGGCAGGAAATATTCCAGTAAGTTCCACCAAGGGGGCTACCGGCCATTTAATGGGAGCCGGTGGAGTCACGGAGTTTATTGCCTGCATTCAAGCCATTAATGAAGGAGTGGTACCGCCAACACTCAATTATGAACAACCGGATCCCGAGTGTGACCTTGATTATGTGCCAAATCGAGCCAGGAAAGTCAATGTGAAAGTGGCTATGTCCAATTCTTTTGGATTTGGCGGTCAAAATACTTCCTTAATCGTTGGGGAGTACAAAATGAAACAGAAAGGATAATTACGATGGAACAGTATACGTATGATGTTACGATGTTCAAAGAAACGTTTGAGTATGAGTTTACTTACATTAATGGTTTTTTGCGTAATACGCATAGGTTTGCCAATCGTGCTGCGTTGACCTGTCCCTTGCGCAATCGGACTTGGACCTATGACGAGTTGAATCGGGAGGTAAATCGATTAGCTCATGCGCTGCTGCAAGATGGAGTAGCCAAGAATGATGTAGTCATGTATCAATTGCTGAATTCTGCCGAATTTGTTTTTTGTTACTTAGCTCCCCAGAAAATCGGAGCCATCAACTGTCCGATTAATTTCCGGCTTTCTCCGGGTGAAACTGCATTCATTATGGATGACAGCAAACCCGCTGTGATGGTCTATGACGCAGAGATCAAAGATACTGTGGAACAAGCTTTGTCAATGGCAAAGCACCGGCCCGAGCGGGTCGTTATGGTGGATATTACAGGTCAGAATAAAGCGCCGGAAGGACACATTCTCTTTACCGAATATGTGCACAACAAATCGGAGCAAAACCCGGAAATAGAACGCCCCCAACACATTTACGATGAAACCTCGAGGCTTTATACGTCCGGGACTACGGGAAGGCCGAAAGGAGTTCCAATCAACAACATTAACGATGTTCTTTCCGCTCATGATGTGGCCATGCATTTTCCTCTCAATCCGATGGACAAAACCATGAATATGAGTCCATGGTTTCATCGTGGAGGACTTTATTCCGGCGGGCCAAACCCTACCTTATATATTGGTGGCGAAGTGGTTATTCTTAGGCATTTTAATCCAAAAGTCTGTCTGGAGTATGCCGAAAAGTATAACATCACATTCCTGATTGGGGCTCCACCTATGCTGAAACTGCTGCATGAAATGCAGCAGAAGCACCCGGTTAACTTAACAAAATTAAAGGGGATCGTCACGATGGGGGCGCCTCTCGAGCGAGAGGATTGCATTAAATTCCAAGAAACATTGACACCTAATATATTTAATGGTTATGGAACTACAGAGGCATTCTGGAACACCTTCCTCCGTCCCTATGATTTGCCGGCAATGGCCGGTTCAGCCGGTCAGTCGTGCACAGATGATGAGGTGGCAGTTGTAAAAGTATATCCAGACCGTAGAGCTGAACCAAATGATGTTGTGGCAAGGGATAATACTGAGATCGGGGAAATTATAGTCAGGGCTCCGGCCAAGACTACGTATACTTACGTGAATAAACAAAAGGAAAGTCAGGAAGTGTTTTACAAAGGCTGGATTTATATCGGAGACATGGGTACGTGGGACGAAAATGAGTTTGTCACAATCGTAGGTCGCAAAAATGACATGATTGTATCGTCCGGTGAAAATATTCACCCGGTCCAGGTAGAAGAGATTCTTAACCAGCACCCAAAAGTCAAAGAATCGGTGGTTGTCGGAGTTTCCGATGCGCTAAGGGGAGAAGCCATAGTGGCTTACGTGATTAAGGCAGATTCCTCACTTACTGCCAAGGAACTCAGCAAGTACTGCAGCGGTCATCCCATGTTGGCTAATTATAAGAGACCGCGTTTTTATCGGTTTATTGATGAATTGCCCTATACAGCAACAGGGAAAAAGAAACATTTTGAGGTGAAGGAGATGGCGATCGAGGATCAAAAACAGGGTCTTTTTGAAAGGCTGTGACGAGGAACCGATGAAACACACGTGTCCGTCCTAATTCGTGAAGATCGGGTGACAAACTGCCCCCTTTCTGGGGGGCGACCCGGGCCAATTCTACACAGGGCATGCAGGTTATATCGGCATTATCTTCCTTCGGTTTTGAGATTTATGACCGTCTGAGCGATCTCCTGCCCGTTCACCAGCAAAACGATGTTGTGCTCGCCCGGATAATGACGGCGGGTCGTTAGATCCGCCCATCGGTGTATCCGGGTGCCGCTCAGACGTACGCCGCCGTGTACCGTTTTATCGGAAAGCAGAAAGAGTTTGCGCGAGGTACGTCCTGCCGACTTTACGAAGTCTATTCCGTATTCGATACGAATACGAACTGAGTCGCCTTCCCGGATATGAAGCTCATAGCGCAGCTCGCAGTTCTCGCCAATAGACAGCTCAGACGGATTCGCCGACAAGGTGGAGAACTGTACAAGCGGCGTTTTGTCCTCTACTTCTGCATAACCGAACAACGTCAGTGCTACCGGATTTGCTTTACGAATTAACGTCCGGCAGCCATGACGGATAATCCAGTCTGTATGGGCGTGAGTGCCTTTCCAGCGGCGCGCCGTTTCAAGCACAAAAGAAGGGTTATCCTTAGCGATGTCATTCAAGTTGTTGGCCACGCTTTTTCGCACATACAACGAAGGGTCTGCTTTTAGAAGCTCCAGTATAGGCAGTAACGGAGTCGGGTCGTGCTTGAAGAGCGGAAGAGCTTGTCCCCAAGGCAACCGGGGGCGACAGCCTTCGCTTGCTAGTCTGCGGACATGCTCATTCGGATGGTCGGCCCACGCCGTCATCTGACTAAGCATTCGTTCAGGATTTTCGAGAATAAACGATCGCACGGCGAATTCAGCGGACGACTTGGATGTAAATCGCTCCAGAGCTTCCATTGATCGTTCCCAATGCGCCTCCGCTTGACCATATACCTCAACAAAATCGGGGAAAAACAAATAGGGGAACCCGACGCACTCCTCATCGATTGCAAATAAAATGCCCAGCGCTTCTTCATAACGGGCTGGAAGATTCTCCCCAACCGTGGTAGAGAGCCGCCTGAATCTCTGCTTTAGCGGAAGCTCGTTCCAATCGCCAGCCATAGTCTCTTGAACAAACTTTTCCGTGTGAAACGGAGCGTACACTGCATGCACTTTTTGACCGAATTGGTGCAAGAAGTCTACGGAATACATCTCTTTTAATGGTTCAGCGATTTTTCTCCCCTCCTATTCAATAAGGTTTGTTAACGATCAACGAACTGGACCATATTCTGATTGGACTGAAAACTGTGGAAAACGCATCGAGGAAATGAGCGTAGATTAGACGAATAGCAACGAGTTGGAAATTAATGTCAATCATCTGCTTAAATTTCATTGGTAAAAAGTACAGTGACATTTTAGGATTGGACTCCCCATGTCCACGCATGGGGAGTTTTCCTATTTCATGGATGAAAACTTGAGGTTTCTTTACGGAAGCACATTGCCTGCCGCACGATAGATCTCATACCATTCTTCGCGCGTCAGATAAATATCGCTTGCCTTGCAGCAATCTTTTAATCTGTCCGTATTCATCGTGCCTATCACCGGTTGCATGCGAGCGGGATGGCGTAAAAGCCACGCAATGGCGATCGTGATGTTGCTCACTTCATATTTCGCCGCGATTTCATCGATCTTTTGGTTCAGTTCCGGGAACTTGTCGTTTCCGAGGAAAACGCCCTTAAAGAATCCGTATTGGAAAGGCGACCAAGGCTGAATCGTGATATCGTTCAGTCTGCAGTAATCCAGTATACTTCCATCCCGATTCACAGCGGAATCATTTTCCATGTTCACGTTAATGCCATTAGAGATCATGGTGGCGTTGGTAATGCTTAATTGCAGTTGGTTGGTAACGAATTTCTGCTTGACCGACTTCTTCAGCAGTTGGATCTGCAACGGATTCTGATTGGAAACGCCGAAATGCCGCACTTTCCCCGAGCTTTCGAGTATATCGAATGCCTCCGCTACTTCTTCCGGCTCTACCAGTGCATCCGGACGATGCAGAAGCAGAATGTCCAGATAATCGGTTTTTAAGCGCTTCAAACTGCCGTCCACAGACGCTAAGATATGTTCTTTGGAAAAGTCGAACATCCCTTTTCGAATGCCGCACTTTGATTGCAGGATAATCTTTTCTCGAATATCATCGTTCATATGGATGGTATCCGCGAATATCTCCTCACAGGTTCCGCCACCGTAAACGTCCGCGTGATCGAAGAAATTCGCGCCTTCTTCCAGTGCAGTTTGAACAAAATACTCTGCCGCGGCTTTGTCCAGCGATTTAATCCGCATGCAGCCGACAGCAACGACGGGCACCTCTAGTGTGCTGCTTCCGAGTTTCATGGTTCTCATTGTTTGTAGCCTCCTATTTAGAATGAGGGAACTAGGCGTGAGAGGTTCGTTACATGTAGAGAAGGGATTCGATCTTTTCCTCGGTTGCCTAGGCCTTTTCATATCTCTTATTGATTGTGACACAC
>JAQBPP010000338.1 GCA_028287455.1 Bacilli bacterium
TTATTCCCTTTATGCGAAGACCATCGTCAACGCGACGGGGCCATGGAGCGATGCTGTGCGCGCGTTGGACCATTCTTTGGAAGGGAAAAAGGTGTTTCTGACTAAAGGGGTGCATCTTGTCTGTGATCGGGCGCGATTTCCCGTTTCACAAGCGGTCTATTTTGATTCGCCAGATGGCCGGATGATTTTCGTCATCCCCCGTCAGCAGGTTACCTATTTCGGAACTACAGATACGCCTTATACCGAAGAAATCGGACAGCAGCATACCACAACAGAAGATCGGGACTATTTGCTGGCAGCAGTCAATCGATTGTTTCCTCTACTACAGTTGGTGCCGGAAGATGTAATTGCCACCTGGGCTGGTTTGCGTCCGTTGGTCTATGAGGAAGGCAAGGGTCCATCCGAACTGTCCCGCAAAGAGGAGATCTTCCACTCGTCTTCAGGACTTATGACGATTGCCGGGGGAAAATTAACGGGCTTTCGTAAAATGGCTGAAAAAGTGGTCGATCTTCTGGCGGACACACTGCAGGAAAATTCCGACCAGCAGTTTGCCGAATGTCAAACGGATCGAGCGCCCATCAGCAGCGGCGCTTATTCAGACACATTAACATTTAGCGACTGGCACAGTGAGATCAAGTCTCAGGCAAGCGAGCAAGGAATGACACGGGAACAGTTGGATGAATTAGTTTCTTTATATGGATCAAATGTTGAAAGAATCATCCAAATAGCAGACGAAGTGCAGTCAGATGATGCGGAGTATAAGCGTTGGTCTGCTCAAATTCGCTATTCGGTACAGGAAGAGATGGCAGTAACTGCAGTGGATGTTTTGCTGCGCAGGACAGGATATTTGTACTTTAGGCTCAAAGAGGCGCAGCGGATGGCTCCTCTGGTGGTAGAGATCATGTCGAAAATGCTGGGCTGGACCGCGCTAGATGCGGATGAGCAGTTGAAGCAGGTGCAGCAGGAGATCAGCAGCATGACCATTTTACCTGAGGAGAACAAGAAAACAATGAAGTAGAAACCTGCGGAGGTGCGAGCTGTGAGACATCGTTATATCCTGGCAATCGATCAAGGCACTACAAGCTGCAGAGCGATTGTATTTGATCATCAAGGGCGGGTTGTGCAGTTGGCTCAGGAAGAATTCACTCAGTTTTATCCTCAGCCGGGCTGGGTGGAACATGATGCCAGTGAAATCTGGAACGTCCAGTTAAAAGTCATGCAGCAGGCAGTCAAGGGTATCGAAGTGCAAGAAATCGCTGCAATCGGGATCACGAACCAGCGGGAGACGCTGGTGGTGTGGGACAAACAAACGGGCAATCCAGTCTGTCCGGCCATCGTTTGGCAGTGCCGGCGCACAGCTTCGCTCTGCGAACAACTGCGCGAAGGGGGATTCGAAACTGTGGTTCGTGAAAAAACCGGCCTGTTGTTAGATCCCTATTTTACCGGCACCAAACTCATGTGGCTGCTGGATAATCACGATGACATCAGGGGCAGAGCTGTAAAGGGGGAATTGCTGGCGGGTACGATTGACAGTTGGCTCATCTGGAAACTCACTCACGGCAGAAATCATGTCACTGATATCACAAACGCCTCCAGAACATCGCTGTTTAATATTCATCAACTGACCTGGGATGAAGAATTGTTGGAACTGTTTCATATTCCCGCGCAAATGCTGCCTGAGGTTAAACCATCCAGTGGAATGATGGGAGTTACCGATTTTTTGGACGGACAAACTCCAATTCCAATCAGCGGGGTGGCTGGGGATCAGCAGGCTGCTTTGTTCGGTCAAACCTGTTTTGACGCAGGAATGGCGAAAAACACTTATGGAACAGGATGCTTTTTGCTGATGAATACAGGTCGGCAGCCGGTCGCCTCGCAGAACGGGCTGCTTACCACTGTGGCCTGGGAAATTGACGGGCAAGTGGAATATGCATTGGAAGGGAGCGTATTTGTGGCGGGTGCCGCCATCCAATGGCTGCGCGATGGGTTAGGCATTGTATCTGATGCGGGTGAAACGGAAGCGCTGGCCACAAGTGTCGACGATACTTGCGGTGTTTATTTTGTACCAGCATTCACTGGACTAGGCACTCCTTATTGGAATGCACAGGCGCGGGGCATGATTACCGGGCTTACCCGCGGAACACAGCGGGCGCATCTGGTCAGGGCCGCTTTGGAAGCCATTGCCTATCAATCGCTTGATGTGCTGAGCGTAATGAAACAGGAGGCAGGCATCCCTTTGACCGAACTCAGGGTGGACGGCGGGGCGGTTCGCAACAATTTCCTGATGCAGTTTCAAGCGGATTTGCTCGGCGCTCAGGTCACCCGGCCCGCCGTTCAGGAAACCACCGCGCTCGGTGCGGCGCTGCTGGCAGGATTGTCAGTTGGTTTTTGGCGGGATCGGCAGGAAATCGCGGGCCTTTGGTCGGTGGACCGCATCTTTGCCCCAACAATGAAAGAACAGGACAGACTGACCAAATACGCAGGATGGCAATCGGCCGTCGGCTATCAAGCTGCGCGAAATTGAACATAGGACAACTGGCGCTGTCATACCTTATCGTGATGAGTGAAACGATGAACGGATGGATAAGGGAGGCCTGAAGATGGAGGACATTCAAGTGATCTGCAGCCATTGCAAGACGCCTGCTGTCTTGGTGGCGAAGGATAGGGAGTATGCGTTTGTGAAGACTTATCCCACGTACTCCTACGTTTGCAGGAACTGTCAGCAGCCTAAGTTGAATCGCTATCAGACTGCGAGCTATGCAATAAGCCCTGCAGAGCAGAAATAGATCCATCCATGCTACAGTCTCTGTCAATTCTTGATGGAGGCTGCTTTAGCTATGAAAGGAAATTGTGGTACAATCAAGGATGGATGCAGTAGAG
>JAQBPP010000340.1 GCA_028287455.1 Bacilli bacterium
GAGTTCACCAACTTTTCGACTACACAGTTGTATAACCCGACTGAGCAGCGGCTGGACCCCCTTTTACTGGAAAAGCTAAACTTGCCGCAGCATGTATTTTCGGAACTGGTTCAACCCGGTACGTTGGCAGGACAGCTGCAGGACTCTGTCTGTGAGGAGTTAGGTATCAACCCTGTACCCGTTGTAGCTGTCGCTGAGCATGATACTGCTTCTGCTGTAGTGGCTGTGCCGGCTGCAGACGGTCCGTTCGCATATCTCAGCTGCGGTACTTGGTCGCTGATTGGGACTGAACTGCAGAAACCGATTTTGGATGAGCGAGCGCTCAGGTGGAACTTCACGAATGAAGGCGGGGTACACAACACCTTTCGCTTTTTAAAAAACATCATGGGTCTGTGGCTGTTGCAAGAATGCAAGCGGGAATGGGAAAAACAAGGCAAACCGTTCACTTTTTCCCAATTGACCCGGCAGGCGGAAGATGCACCAGCATTCCGTTTTTTCATTGATCCGGATGACCCCGGCTTTTTGAACCCGGTCCATATGCCGCAGCAAATCCAACAGTTTTGCGAGCTTACGCATCAACCGGTTCCGCAAACCGAAGGCGAAATCATTCGCTGTGTTACGGAAAGCCTGGCGCTGCAGTATCGAGTCAGTCTGGAACGGATCGAACTGCTGACGGGAAATAAGTTCGCCGGATTGCATATGGTGGGCGGCGGCATTCAAAATGAACTGCTTTGTCAATTTACGGCAAATGCGTTGGGACGCCCGGTCTGGGCAGGGCCTGCCGAGGGCAGCGCGATTGGAAACCTGTTGGTGCAGATGATGGCCATGGGCGAGATAAAAACACTGCAGGAAGCACGCAACATAGTTCGGAATTCTTTTCCAATTAAGGTTTATGAACCGCAGCACGTGCAAGAGTGGGCATCTGCATTTGAACGTTATCAACAACTGCTGCGCGCCATTCGGTGTTAAGAAAGAAGGATAGGATCGATGTTAGTGCATGACCGGCACCAGAAGATCTTGCAGTTAGTGAAGGAGCGGGGCAGTATTCGGGTGTCTGAACTTAGTGAAATCTGTCAGGTTACGGAAGAAACGATCAGGCGGGATCTCGATAAATTGGAAGGCGACGGAAAACTCTTGCGCAGTCATGGCGGCGCAGTCAGCATGAGCCCTGAACGGGCGGAGACTCCTTTTTTTGAACGAGAGATCACCAATATCGCTGAAAAAAAACAAATAGCCAAAGCAGCCGTTCAGTTTATTGAGCCGCAGGATCGGATTCTGTTGGATGCTTCCACTACCGCTTGGTACATGGCCTGCAGTTTGCCGGATATGCCATTGACGATTTTGACCAACTCGGTAAAAGTAGCAATGGAGTTGTCCGCCAAAGAGCAAATCGAAGTCATCTCCACAGGGGGCAATTTAGTGTCACGTTCCTTGTCATTTGTTGGCCCGCTTACTGAACGCTCCCTCGAGTTTTATCATGTCAACAAAGCGTTTGTTTCCTGCCAGGGCCTGGATGAAAAACGAGGCATTTCAGAGTCCAATGAGCTCGTCGCGCAAGTGAAGCGGACAATGATTAACATTGCGGACCAGGTTTTTCTGCTGGCTGATTACAGCAAAATCGGAGTCCAGGCATTTGCGCATGTCTGCGATCTAAATCGAATCCAGACCTTGATTACCGATGCCAAAACGGATCCTGATCAAATCGCCAAACTGCGCGAGGAGTCTGTGGAAGTGATCCAGCTTGGCGAAACCCCGGTTTCTTTCACAAAGTAAATTAAGTTTCTTATTTCGAATAATTAGTCGCGGCACTTAAAGCTTTTTCCTCTATCGGGATTCGAATCGAAAGAATGATCGCATTCAATAGCGTAAATACAATGGCAGTTATATACGCCTGAAACAGTAAAGGCAACATACAAATTTCGATTGTAACAACGAGGTAATTAGGATGTCTCAAATGTTTATAAGGACCCTTCGTAACTACTTCTATGTTTGGCAGAATAATGATTTTCGTGTTCCAAAATCTCCCGAGCGAACGAATGACCCATACCCGAACAATCTGTGCACCGATAAAAAAGAACAATGGAATCCAAAACCAGACGGCTGGCTTTGGATGAAAAAACACAACCTCAAGGAGCAAAGAAAGCAAAAAGCAGACATGTATACTGACCATCCATTTATAATGAGAGCTCCCCACCTCATAAGCACCTGCTCGTTTCAATGCAGCTTCATTTCTCTTCGCAATACTGAGTTCAACTAATCTCTGTATAACCACGAATGCAAAAACAATCCCGAAGAATATCATCTAAATATTGTCCCATTCTAATAAGACGCATTCCGCACTGAAACCTGGTCCAAGTGAAACTGTTAGACCTTTTTCTCCGGATCGTTTAGCTTGTCCCATTACACGGTCAAGGACAAAGAGAACGGTCGGTGATGACATATTTCCGTAGTTTTGCAACACATCGTGAGCGTGATTTAACATTCCGTCTTGTAAATTTAATGCAATTTGATAAGCCTCAAGCACCTTCCGACCGCCAGGATGCGCGATGAAATAGTCAAGTTCATCTGCTGTAAGACTATACTTGTTCAGAAATTCGTCAACAGTTGGCTTAAACCAGCTCTGTACAATCTTAGGAATGTCTTTGGAAAAGACGACGTGCAGACCTCCCTCTTTTACGTCCCAACCCATGACGTTTTCGGAATTCGGCATTAACGTTGTCTCAGTTCCGATGATTTTCGGATATACCATTTGCTTCGTTTTCTGCAGTAGCGGCGAGTTGTCACCCGCAACTATAACACAAGCGGCTCCATCTGCGAATAAAGAGCTTCCGACCAGATTGCTTTTTGATCTGTCACCATACTGAAAAGTTAAACTGCATAACTCAATGCACAAAACAAGGACAACTGATTCCGGATAAGCCTGACAAAATTCCATAGCTCTTGCTATACCAGCTGCACCGCCAGCACATCCAAGTCCCCATATGGGTATCCTTTTTACATGGGAGTGGAAAGGTAAGCGATTCATAATTTTCGCCTCAATACTTGGCGTCGAGATCCCAGTTGTGGAGATATAAATTATGCCATCCACTTCTTCCGGTAGAACGTTATCAGCAAGATATTGAGAATTTTCAAGACACCTTTGGATTGACTGAATGCCTAATTCCACAGCCGTTTTCATGTACAGATCATTTTTTTCTTGAAGTGTCCGCTCTTGACTGAACCATTCAAGCGGTGCGGAAAAATAACGATTTTCAATTTGACCGTTATCAAACACTTGCAGCAATCTATCGATATCTGTGAAACTACTTCGGAAAAATTCCTGGGCAAACTGTCTTGTTTGTGCTTGATTAAAAGCAAAGGGAGGATTAGATGTACCTACAGATAAGATATGCGCCATTCACTTCATTCCCCGCTTTGGTTTTTGGGTTTTACTATGGTTGAATATGGTCATGCGACGAATGCGAAGATTCAACTGAAGAAGTATGACATAAAAAAAGTAAAAATCAGTGTTGCTGATGAGAATTTAAACGAGGGTGCCTCATTGTTATTGCCATTTGCAACGGATTCGCGCAGAAGAAAAGGATACGGAAGTTATCGGCGCAAATTATGGGGATTTCTACCTATAAAAATGCAGTAGAATTAATCAGGAAAAATCAAGGGTACGTGGAATAAGAAATGATAATGTCATGATCATAGCTATCGTTGTCGTAGAATGTGCCGCTCCAGGCAATAATGACAATTTACCTTTGTCCATCGGTTATTCCTCTCCTTCAGTAAACATGACCCTGATTACGCCGAATCAAATCCACCACTTCTTCATAATTTTCGTCTTTGACTTTTGCGGTCAGTACGGAGTGGAAGTTTCGGTAGTTTGCACCTGTGGTTCCCTGCTCCCATTCTTCCAACGTTGTTGCAGACAGATCGCTTAAGGAACCGGTCACCCCTATACCTTGATTAATCGTTCCTATAGCAAAAGGCAATTCAAATTGGTCAATATCTTCCATGGTATCTTCAGTTACACCGATCTCTACAACGTTATTGTCATATTTCAAAAGTTGGTCTTTCACATTCAGCGCATCACTCTCGTTATTAAAATACGCTTGTATTTTCTTTGACATAAGTATACCCCTCTTCTTATTTTGATGAAATCAAATTTCAGGTTTTACAATCTCGTCAAACTGAGTTACTGTTATAATTTCGGATTTGATTACTGCCTCGCCCCAAAACTTGTCCTGCTGTACATTGACTTCGCCTATCGTATCTCTCTCAATTCTAAATGGCATGTACTTACCCCTATTGGCAACTGTCACCTAATTTCTTTTGTAAAGATTAAAACGAGAGTTTCCTCTTTTTTTCATTAGGATATTCCGCTGGGAATTCTTTTCTATTAAATACTCTTCTCTTTTGCGTTCATCAACAAGATTACACGTATCAATGGTGTTATTCACTACGTATGCTTTTGTATATACCTGCATTTATTTTCCCTCCTAATGATTCGCACAAGGAATCTAACATGGCGTTATTTAAATGCTTACCCCAAATCCTTACTATTGAAACGAGAATACAGAATTGATCTTTATTAGCATGTTTTGATGTTGTCGGGTATGGGTAATTAGTTTATATGGAGTTTCTGACAAGGGCTTCGTAGTTTGTTTGGAGTTAGTATAATAAAATCATTTTAGGAGTGATTCTGGTATGAGTATTAAGAACAATCTTACCACTAGTTCAGGTGCTCCAGTTGGAGATAACCAAAACTCAATGACCGCTGGTTCACGGGGTCCAACCTTAATTCAGGACGTTCACCTTCTAGAAAAATTGGCGCATTTCAATAGGGAACGTGTTCCTGAACGTGTCGTTCATGCTAAAGGTGCTGGAGCACACGGTTATTTTGAAGTAACAAATGATCTGACGAAATATACCAAAGCTAATTTTTTATCAGAGATAGGTAAACGCACTTCAATGTTCATTCGTTTCTCAACGGTTGCCGGTGAACTTGGTTCTGCCGATACGGTTCGTGACCCGCGTGGTTTCGCCGTGAAGTTCTATACGGAAGAAGGAAACTATGACTTGGTGGGTAACAATACACCTGTTTTCTTCATTCGTGATGCTATTAAATTCCCTGACTTTATTCATACACAAAAACGTCATCCGCAAACGCACTTGAAAAACCCGAATGCTGTTTGGGATTTCTGGTCTTTATCTCCTGAATCATTGCACCAAGTGACCATTCTAATGTCTGATCGTGGTATTCCGGCAACTTTTAGACATATGGATGGTTTCGGAAGCCATACATTTAAATGGGTAAATAATGAAGGTCAAACCGTATGGGTGAAATATCACTTTAAAACTGAACAAGGCGTTAAAAACCTTGATGTCAACCTTGCTGCTAAGCTAGCAGGTGAAAATCCTGATTACCATACCGAAGATTTATTTAATGCTATTGAAAATGGTGACTTCCCAGCTTGGAAATTGTCTGTTCAAATCATGCCATTAGAAGATGCGAATACGTACCGTTTTGATCCATTCGATGTAACCAAAGTATGGTCTCAAAAAGACTACCCTTTAATCGAATTAGGGCGTATGGTATTAGATAGAAATCCTGAAAATTACTTTGCAGAAGTTGAACAGGCCACATTCTCTCCTGGAGCATTTGTACCAGGTATCGAAGCTTCTCCGGATAAAATGCTGCAAGGCCGTCTTTTCGCATACTCAGACGCTCATCGTCATCGCATTGGTACTAACCATAATACGCTGCCAATCAACCGTCCAATAGCAGAAGTGAATAATTACCAGCGTGACGGACAAATGCGTTCAGATAACAATGGCGGAGGTTCCGTTTACTACGAGCCAAACAGCTACAGTGGACCAACCGAATCACCTGAATACAAGCCCATCCCTTTCGAGGCATCCGGTTTGGCCGACAGCGTTGCATACGACAATAATGATCACTATACTCAACCCGGTGACTTATATCGTCTGTTGAGCGAAGAAGAACGCGCACGTCTGATCGAAAACATTATTAGTGCGATAAAACCTGTTGAAAAAGACGAAATTAAAATTCGCCAAATCGGATACTGGTATAAAGCAGATCCAGAGTTTGGACAACGTATCGCAGAGGGACTTGGTCTACCTGTACCGGAAGGAATTTAAAAGATCAAACATGCTCTACTACTATTTTCCGATAGTGAGACAAAGGGTTTTGGTGCCTAGAAGATCCCACACGATTTTTCCAAATATCGGGGGTCAATCCGTTACAATCCAGTAGGACATCTTTATGTGGACCCGCGCTGTATCCTATGTTTTCTCGCATTTAGATAGAGTTGAACCATCTTCGGATTGAATTAACCTTTCGAGAGAAGTTTAATACCCGTTAACATTGGGTAAGTGATGAAGAAACTTCGTACAGTTGTCCGAAGATCACTCAACCAATAGTACGTGTGTCAAGCGTATAATAGGAACGACTAGGAGCGGAAAAATGAGCCAAACAGTTGCGGACTCACTCGTAGAGGCACTATTAAACGCAGGCGTTACAAGGATTTACGGAATTGTTGGAGACTCGCTTAATGCGATAATTGATGCAGTCCGACGTTCCGGGAAAATCCAGTGGATTCATGTTCGGCATGAGGAAGTTGCAGCGTTTGCGGCTGGTGCAGATGCTGCAGTAAGTGGCACTATTGGGGTATGCGCGGGCAGCAGTGGCCCTGGCAACGTACATCTCATCAACGGACTGTACGACTGCCAGCGCAGCCGAATACCGGTACTGGCCATCGCTGCGCATATTTCAAGCGATGAGATTGGTGGGCAATACTTTCAGGAAACGCATCCCGAACAACTTTTTAAGGACTGCAGTCACTACTGTGAAATTGTGACCAGCGCGTCTCAAATGCCTCGCTCGTTAACGATGGCTATGCAAAGTGCGGTTTCACGTAGCGGAGTTTCCGTACTTGTTATCCCAGGTGATGTTGCAGCTCAGCCTGCAGAATACGCTATACCTGAGCAAGTCATTCACGTCACGAAGCCAGTCGTGCATCCGGCTGAATCTGAATTAGAGCACCTGGCGAAATACCTCAATGAAGGAAAGCGTATCACTCTATTGTGTGGAGCGGGTTGTGCGGGCGCTCACTCGGTGCTTATGCAACTCTGCGAAAAACTAAAGTCGCCGATGGTCATTGCATTGCGTGGCAAAGAACATCTGGAGTACGACAACCCGTATTTCGTTGGTATGACTGGTCTAATCGGTTATTCGTCCGGATACCACGCCATCATGGACTGCGACGTATTGCTAATGCTCGGTACAGACTTCCCGTATCGGCAGTTCTACCCGACAAACGCTATCATCCTTCAGGTCGACATTCAGCCGGGAAATCTGGGGCGTCGAACTGCTCTTACCTTAGGGCTGTGCGGCGATGTCAAGGATACTGTTGAATCTCTGCTTCCTTTCCTAAAGGAGGATCATAATTCCACTTATTTAGAACAGTCAATTACAAAATATCAACAAGTGCGCAAAGAACTTGATGAACTCGCAACCGGAACACCTGGACGTCTGCCTATTCATCCTCAATACCTTACAAAGGTGCTCAGCGATCTTACGAGCGATGATGCCGTGTTTACCTGTGATGTCGGCACACCGACGTTATGGGCTGCACGATATCTGCGCATGAACGGGAAACGGAGGCTTTTGGGTTCTTTTAATCATGGAACGATGGCGAATGCGATGCCACAGGCGATTGGAGCTCAAATCGCAATGCCTTATCGTCAGGTCATTTCACTGTCCGGCGATGGTGGAATTGCGATGTTGCTGGGTGATCTGCTCACTTTAAGGCAGCATAAAGTGCCCGTAAAAGTCGTAGTATTCAACAACTCTTCACTAAGCTTCGTAGAATTGGAAATGAAGGCTGCTGGTTTGCTGGAAACAGGAACTGATTTAGACAACCCTAATTTTGCGACTGTAGCGCAGGCATTAGGGATTGAAGGAATACGGGTAGAAGATCCCGCGGACCTTGAGGATGCAGTCCGGCGTGCTCTTGCACATAATGGACCCGTTTTGCTCGACGTTGTGGTGAACCGCCAGGAGATGTCGCTACCGCCGAAAATCACTTTGGATCAGGCGAAGGGATTCAGTCTCTGGATGTTAAAGGCGGTTCTAAATGGTCGCGGAGACGATTTGGTGGAACTTGCCAACACCAACCTGTTCCGTCGCTGAGTAATTATTGCTTTCAGGTGGATTAAACTAAGCTACTATTCCAAATAATTTATTGATCAGTTCAACCGTTGAAAGGACAGTCGAATGATATTCGGCCTGTCCTTTTTTAAGTGCGCCCGGCATGGGCATTGTCTATAGGGTGAGAGTCCCCAATGGCGAAGGCAACAGTAGCCATTAGCTCAAAACAAGGGTGTCGACCGTGAGGCCGAATCTGAAGTAGTTGGCGGCAAACCTCCGGACTGAGGAACACGAACTCCATATAAGGCTAGCAATAGTTGGATGAGTCTGCTTAA
>JAQBPP010000346.1 GCA_028287455.1 Bacilli bacterium
TCACTTCATTCGTTGGAATGTAGGTGGTTACGCCGCCTTCTGTTCCTGGCGCTACCTCGTTGCGAATCCGTACATTCGCGAATGTTCCGCGCATCATCACTTCATGATTTCCGCGGCGTGATCCGTAGGAGTTGAAGTCCTTCACATCGACGCCTTTATCAACCAAGAACAAGCCAGCCGGTCCTTTGGGGCTAATTGATCCAGCAGGTGAAATGTGGTCAGTCGTGACCGAATCGCCAAGCATTGCGAGTACCCGAGCCTTCGCAATCGGCTGAATACGGCCAGCTGTTTGCGCCAGTCCCACGAAGAAAGGCGGCTCTTGAATATAAGTCGATTCCTTATCCCAATCGTACAGTTCGCCTTCCGGAGTTGGCAGCGCGTTCCATCTTTCATTGGCATAGATCACGTTTTTGTATTTTTCAACAAACAATTCCGGTCGTACAAAGGATTGGATTGAGTGTTCCACTTCTAGTGAAGAAGGCCAGATATCCTTCAGATAAACAGGTTGATTGTTTGCATCATATCCAAGCGGATCATTCACCAGATCGATATCCACAGTTCCAGCAATGGAGTAAGCGACAACCAGGGGTGGAGAAGCCAGATAGTTGGCTTTTACCATCGGATGGATCCGTCCTTCGAAGTTCCGGTTTCCGCTGAGCACTGCTGATACAGTCAGATCATTGTCGCGAATTGCATTTTCTACTTCAGTAATCAAAGGTCCGCTGTTTCCGATGCAAGTTGTACAACCATAACCCACAACCTGGAACCCTAACTGATCGAGAAATGGCATTAAGCCCGCATCTTCCAGATACTGCGAAACCACACGTGAACCTGGGCCCAAGCTGGTTTTCACATGCGGGTTGCGTTTCAAACCGCGCTCGACCGCTTTTTTGGCGAGCAATCCAGCAGCCAGCATTACAGATGGATTTGAAGTGTTGGTACAGCTGGTAATCGCGGCAATGGCGATTGAACCTGCTTTCATTTCGGACGACAAGCCATTGTCCTGTTTCACAGTAACTGATTTGGCAGCTTGATCAGCAGTTACGCCGAAGCCGCCTTCTTTGATCGGCGCATGCAGCGCTTCTCTGAACCGTTCCTGCATTTTAGCCAGTTCTACACGGTCTTGCGGACGTTTCGGACCTGCAAGCGAAGGTTCAACTGTGGCTAAATCGAGTTCCACTACATCCGAGAAAACAGGATCCGGCATGTCGCTTGTGCGGAACAATCCTTGCTCTTTGGCATAGGCTTCTACAATCGCAACATGTTCTGCACTGCGGCCTGTAGAACGCAGATAGTTCAATGTTTCGTCGTCAATCGGGAAGAAGCCCATGGTAGCCCCATACTCAGGCGCCATATTGGCAATCGTTGCACGGTCGGCCAGTGTCATACTGCTTAAGCCTGCGCCGAAGAATTCTACGAATTTTCCTACGACACCCTTTTTCCGCAGAATGTTGGTAACAGTAAGCGCAAGGTCAGTGGCTGTGGAGCCTTCAGGCAATTTGCCTGTGAGTTTAAATCCAACTACTTGCGGGGTAACGAAATACAGGGGTTGGCCGAGCATTCCGGCTTCCGCTTCTATACCGCCGACACCCCAGCCGAGCACACCCAGACCGTTAATCATCGTAGTATGGGAGTCTGTTCCGACCAAGGAGTCCGGATACGCGATCTTGCCGCCCTCTGATTCCAGCACCTGTACGACAGAGGCCAAATACTCGAGGTTCACCTGATGTACAATCCCTACCGAAGGAGGAACCACGCGGAAATTCTTAAATGCTTTTGTTGCCCAATGTAAGAATTTGTAGCGCTCTTCATTGCGCTCAAACTCATAGTCAGTGTTATCTTGAAGTGCATTCGCATCGCCAAAACGATCCACTTGCACCGAGTGGTCAATCACCAGATCCACCGGGATAAGCGGGTTGATTTTGCCTGGATCGCCGGCCAGACGTTTCATCGCCTGACGCAGAGCTGCTAAATCGACTACAGCTGGAACGCCAGTGAAGTCTTGCAGCAAAATCCGTGCCGGCATAAACGGAACTTCCTGAGATTCATCTGGTGAAGCGGCATTCCAGTTTGCGATTTGGCGCACGTGCTGCTCAGTGATGACATAGCCATCCAGCTTGCGCAAAACGCTTTCCAGTAATATTTTAATCGAAAAAGGCAGTTTAGAAATAGGAGCTATTCCCAAATCTTCGAGTTGCTTCAAACGGTAGTATTGAATCGTTTCCCCATTCACGGAAAACGTGCTACGCGCCTGGAACGGATCGTTTGCGTGGACCATATCCCATCATCCTCATCGTGAAATTCAGTGCCTACATGCTTGTACTAGTTGTTAATAATTATACCATAGGATTCACGAAATGGCACTAAGCCTTAGCACTAAGTCCTTGGTTTCATTTCCACTTGCAAGTCTGTCTCAGCCTTGACTTCATACAATCGGGGCCAAGGCAAAGACACCGAGAAGTCTTTTAAATTTGTAATTTGTCCCTGATAAACCTTACCATTTTGTTCATACACAGGGACCGAATGGTTCACGAACTCTTTGATATACCACGCATTCACAGTGAAACCCAATTGATTTTGGACAAACTCGTTCACCTTTGGATAAAGTTGACCCAGGTTCATCGAGTTTCCGTGTAATTGGTCCACATAGGCACTTGCGCTGGATTTGACCGTACTGCGGTAAGAGTAGTCTGTGACGAACGATGAGAGCAATATCGAACTTTGTGCCTCTGCAGCAGTCACTGCCTGATTTTGCTGTATCTGCCCTGACAGCTTGAGGTAGGCCGTACGCGCCAAAGCATGACCCAAGGCGCTGCCGATGTTGTTGCTGGGTGTCCCCCATGCCGTGTAGGAAGCCAATTGAGGCAAATCCACATTGCTCCTCAGTTGGCTCACCAGCAAGATATTCGCATTCGTATCTGTGGCCGCGTCAGTGATAGCCACTAGCTTCCCTTGATCCACGAATGATTTGATTCGTTTCACAAAGTCGGTCATCTCTGCCTGCTCCCCGCCTGCATCCTTAAGCTTGGCCGAAGGAGTCGTCACCATGAGCAATAAGTCGGCTTGTTCAGGACGTGTGGCAACGGTACCGCCTGCCGCCTGGATATGCTTCTTTATGCTGTCTTCCAATGGGATGTCTTCAAATGCAGGCACCCAGTCAGAGCCGGGAATCCCGGAATACAACACAGCCACCGAAGGGTGAATGTGCAACTTGTCTAACAGCATCCGCGCAACCAGAATAGTTCCTACTTCATCTGCTCCGGGGAAAAAGGTTACCTGATTGTCTACCCCAGCCTGATGGACCTGCGCTTGCAGGCTGTCCCGTTCCAGCCGATGCAGGCCATGCTGCGCTGCATCATCCTGAGACAGGACCAGGTAATCGATGATCCCCTGTTTCACCCAATCAATCATCAATGAGTTTATTTCATGATTTCTCGCACGCGCCAGCAGGTAATCCTGCAGCACGTTTGTCGGAATTTGCTGTTCCAACACGATCAGGCGGGCTTTTTTTTCTTGCATGCCGAGATTGTTGACTTCATCTGTTAGGATAGCCCATTCACGTATTTCGTCCGCATATTGCATAGTTTGCGGGTCAGTTGCAGTGGTTGCCAAGCGCTGAATGGTATCAAAAGCATAAACAGGCTTGTCCGGGTTTGATTGCTTAAATTGTTTGATGGACTGTAAATTGTTCAGAGCCATCTGATACGATTGATCGCCTGTACGAGAGGCGACCAGTCCTCCGTAAGCTAACATGCCGATGGAAATTACCGCTCCATCGACCTGACCTGACTGCCCAGTCAGCCAGAGCCCGATCGCCTTGCCACTGCCAGCTGTTGTAAAAGTGCCCAAGCTTTGGACTGCCGGCTCATTGAGATGTATGCTGCTGGCTTTAGCCACCATTTCCGGGAAATAAGTGTTAGCTGGCCGGTCATCAAGCGGCACATAGGCGATTGAGGCGAGCGGAGGTGCGGGACTGGTTGGAATTGTTTCTGATTCTGTTCTTGTCACACTCGCGCCTCGTGCCACAAACGCGGCCAACAGAAGTACTGCAATGACAGCTGCAGCATACAGAATCTTACTGTTGCTTTTCCTCACTGACGATCCATCCCCAATGTTAAGGTAGTGTATCACCACTTTATGAGCGCTGGCGACAGACTATTACCAAAAAGACAACCCTTAGAGGGTTGTCTGCAGGCAGACAGCCCCAATGTCCGTACAGGTCATGGGGCTGCAAGCTTTACCTTCTGTAGCCGACAGTTGCTCTTATAAACTGGCGAGCACTTTCGCACTAACCTGATTCAGGCGGATTAGTTCGTCAGCTGACAACTGAACATCAGCTGCCTCTGCATTTTCAATCAAGTGCTTTTCGTTTTGTGTGCCCACAATCGCCGAGGTTAAGCCCGGCTGATGAAGCAGCCAGCTGATTGCGATGTGAGAGAGCGTAACTCCTTTTGAATCTGCAATCTCTTTTAACAAGTGAATCAGCTCGGTTTCTTTCTCGAAATGGTCGGGTTGGAACAGCCGCCTTTGTCTGCGGAAGTCATCGTCTTTAATTACAGTCTTGCCCAAGTGAAAGGCGCCTGTGAGAATGCCTTTGGCAATCGAGCTGTAGCTCATCACACCGATGCTGTTCTGATCGCAAAATGGCAGCAAATCCTGCTCGATGTCGCGCTTCAGCAAGCTGTATTCCGGTTGGATCACATCCACCTGTGCGTACTGCAGGGCCTCTTTCAGCTGGAGCACAGAAAAGTTGGACAGGCCAATTGCGCGAATCATTTTTTCCTCTTTTAATTTGTTAAACTCAGCCATTGTTTCTGCAATTGGAATATCCGGGTTAGGCCAATGGACATAATAAATGTCGATATAATCTGTTTTTAATCTCCGCAAGCTGTTTTCAATTGCTGTTCGGATATCTGCCGGTTTTAAATGAGACTTGGCGACCTTCGTAGCAATAATGCAATCCTTGCGGACGCCTTCAAGCGAGGTGCCGACGATTTCTTCCGAATGGCCATTACCATAGCCTTCTGCGGTGTCAAACGTGGTA
>JAQBPP010000378.1 GCA_028287455.1 Bacilli bacterium
CCACTTAATTCATGCTGCTCTAGGTTCCAATAATGATGTTGACATATTCAGTATTTTATAGCACGTTTGAATGGGGGAGTATTCATTGGAAGCGGGGAGTTAAAGGTGTTCCGAAATACTAAAACTGAACTTATGGCATACCTAACAAACAAAGAATTGTATGAATCATTATTTGATGGTCATCCGGATGCCATGTTTGTGATGGATCATCAAGGTTCTGTTGTTGATGGGAATGCATCGTTGGGGCTGTTAAGCGGATACACGTGCAATGAATTAGCTGAAATGACATTAACTTCTTTTGTTCCAGATGAAGATTCAGAACGCATTGAACACTATTTTAAGAATGCAATAAAGGGTCATACTGAGAAATTTGAAAGCGCATTTTATCACAAGCATGGGAACTGCATTGAAATAGAAATGACGATTGTACCTGTTCGATTGAAGCAAGAAGTAATCGGTGCTTATGGGATTATTAAAGACATTGCTGAACGAAAGCGGCTTCAAAGAAGATTGCTAGAAACTGAACAACGCTATAAATCGTTGACTAAATATAATCCGGATGGGATATGTGAAATCGACTTAGAGGCACGTTTTTGTTACGTAAATCCCGCATATGAACGAATTACAGGCTATTCTGTGCAGGAACTTACTCAATTGACTCCTTTAGATCACTTTTCTTTCGAGAACACAGAATGGGCCAAGGAGCAATTTAAAGCTGCTAAAGCCGGCGCCATCGTTGAGAATCTTGAATTTACCATTAAACATAAGAATCAACAGCTTGTCAAAGTCACTGGTACTACTGTCCCGATTACCATAGAGGGAGAAATAGTGGGCCTTTTCGCGATTCTCAAGGATATTACACAACGCGTGCTGTCAGAAGACAAATTGCGGCTAAGTCAAAAACGGCTTTCGCATGCTCAACAAATTGCACGCTTAGGAAGCTGGGAGTTGGACATTCAAACGAATACATCTCACTGGTCAGATGAACTTTTTCGGATCTATGGGCTAGAACCAAGCAAAGATGGAAAGATAGGATTGGCAACCTATTTTCCATTTATTCATCCCCAGGATAAAACTAAATTTTTAAATTCTGTTAAGGAATTGGCAAAAGGGAATCCTTATGACATTGAGTTTCGAGTTGTAAGGCGGGATGGACAAGAACGGCTTGTACGGTCCAGAAGAATGATAACAGATGAAGGTCAAATTATTGGTATTTTACAAGACATTACAGAACAAAAACAGACTGAAGAATTATTGCTGAAATCAGAAAAACTCGCTGTTACCGGGGAATTTGCTGCAGGAGTTGGACATGAAATTCGCAACCCATTGACTGCGATCAAAGGGTTTCTTCAATTGCTCCAATCCAAGGAAACTAATCATCACGAGTATTTTAAAATAATGTTGTCGGAGTTAAACAGAATTAATTCGATTGTCACTGAATTCATGTATTTGGCAAAACCACAAGCATCTACTCAATTTGAGAAAATCGACATAAAATCATTAATTGAAGATCTAATTCCAATACTTGAAACTCAGGCGATCATGAATAACGTTCAGATAGTGACTACCATTGAACCTCAAATCCCTTCCATTTATTGTGAAGAAAATCGGATCAAGCAGGTCTTTATCAACCTGATTAAAAATGCGATTGAAGCAATGCCGGATGGCGGCAAAGTTCAGGTAAGAGCAGCCCAAAAGGATGAACAAATCAAAATTAGTTTTATCGATCAGGGTTGTGGGATTCCTCAGGAGCGTTTACAAAAGTTGGGTGAACCTTTCTATTCGACAAAAGAAAGTGGAACTGGATTAGGACTGATGGTCTGCCATAAAATCATCCAGAATCACAAAGGTAACATTGAAATCAGCAGTCAAGTTGGGGCAGGGACCACAATTGATGTCACCTTGCCCACTAGCAATAACCGGAAAGAGAGCAGGTGACGAAATGGCGGTGGTGGTCATCACGGGGGCATCCAGTGGAATTGGGGAGGCCACGGCGAAGTTGCTGGCTGAAAAAGGGCATCAGCTTGTGTTAAGTGCCAGGCGAGTGAATCGGTTGGAGAAGTTGGCTGGTCAACTTGGTCAACTAACTGACGTACTGGTCGTACCCACAGATGTGGTGGATCAGGCTTCAGTGGAAAACCTGGCTCGAGCCGCAATGGAGCGATTCGGGGCAATTGATGTCTGGATTAACAACGCGGGTACTGGCGGCTCCAGTGTACGGTGGTTAGATGAGGATGCGGAAAACACCCAGCATATTATAACTGTTAACCTGACAGCTCCTATTCTTGCGACACGAACTGTTTTCCCGTATATGCGCCAGGCGGGGAAAGGACACATTATAAATGTAGCTTCCGTTGCCGGCCACATTGGCACGAACAGCATTTACTCGGCGACAAAATTTGGGCTGCGTGGACACTCAGAGGCCTTGCGCCGGGAACTGCGACCCTTTCATATTCACGTATCTGTTATCAGCCCCGGGATGGTCCGCAGTGAGATGACAGCACACCGTCAGATGCGCATGCCCGGTCCTGAGATTGTAGAGAAAAAAATCGCTGCTGTCATC
>JAQBPP010000019.1 GCA_028287455.1 Bacilli bacterium
CTGGAGGGGGAACGACTGATAAACCAGTTGGGCTCGTTTATGTCGGCATTGCAGGTCCTGGTGGAACTTCTGTCAAAGAACTGCGACACAGAGGCGATCGGAATCAGATTCGCATTCGTTCAGTCAAAAGCGCTTTAAGCCTGTTGCTTGAATCGATCGAAAACTCGAAGTAGCACAATTCAGAAATGAGAGGACATCGGATGACGACTTTTCTAGATTTCGCTTTATCGAAAAAAGTTCAGCAAGCTGTCGATGACATGGGCTATGAAGAGCCCTCACCCATTCAAACTCAATGCATTCCGTTGATTATGGAAGGCAAGGATGTGATCGGCCAAGCGCAAACCGGTACGGGTAAAACAGCAGCGTTTGGGATTCCGATGGTCGAAACCATCCCGGTTGCGAGGCACGTGCAAGGCATTGTGCTCACTCCAACCCGGGAGCTTGCGATCCAGGTGGCCGGGGAATTTCGCAAAATCTGCAAGTATAAACGCATTCGCAGTTTACCGATCTACGGGGGACAATCGATTGGCCATCAGATTAAGACCTTGCAGCAGGGGGTGCAAATTGTAATTGGCACGCCAGGGCGAGTGTTGGATCATATCAGACGAGGAACACTGGCACTTGATAAGGTGAGAATTTTAGTACTGGATGAAGCGGATGAAATGCTGGATATGGGCTTTATCGAGGATATTCAATCGATTATCAAAGAGACCCCCGCTGACCGGCAAACGTTGTTATTTTCCGCCACAATACCAATTGAAGTGAAGCGTCTTTCCGCACAATACATGAAGAATCCTGTCAATATCAGCATTAATCGCGGGGAAGTTACCGTTCCTTTGATCGATCAGGTTTACTACAAGGTGTTGGAACGCCATAAATTGGAAAGCCTGAGCCGATTTATTGACTCGCAGGACGTTCAGTTAGGAATTGTATTTTGCCGCACGAAACGCGGAGTGGATGAATTGACAGAGTCGCTGATCTCCCGCGGTTATCTGGCGGATGCGCTCCACGGAGATCTGTCTCAGGCGCAGCGGGATCGAGTAATGAAGAAATTTCGCAATGGAGATATTGAATTGTTAATTGCGACCGATGTGGCAGCACGCGGCATCGATGTATCGAATGTGACCCATGTCATTAATTACGACATTCCGCAGGACACTGAATCCTATGTTCACCGCATTGGCCGAACGGGGCGGGCGGGACGACGCGGATTGGCACTAACGTTGGTTACGCCGCGTGAGTATAAGATCCTGCGGCAAATCGAGCGTGAGATTGGCATCAAGTTAACGTTTCAGGAAGTGCCTTCCACCGAGGATGTGGTAGAACGGATGGCAGAGCAGTGGAGGGAACGCTTGTCTACTGCAGTGCAAGAGGGTGGGCTTGCGCCTTATCGCGCAATGCTTGGCAACCTGGTCGACGAATTTGATCCGATTGATTTGGTTGCAGCTGCGCTCAAAATGGCCGCTGCTGTTGATGTGAATCCAATGGATGACAAGGAGTATGATTTTGGCGATACGGGCGGCGGAGCAGGAATGGTGCGGTTCTTCATCAGTGTGGGTCGCAGCGCCAAAATGAGTCCTGCTGATCTGGTTCGTTTGATTACAGATGAAGCAGGCATTCCCAAAGAGGCAGTTGGTAAAGTAGATATGTTCGACAAGTTTTCCTTCTTTGAAATTGAAAAGGAATCTGCGCCATTTGTTTATGAGTCGCTGCGCCATTCGAAATTAAATGGGCTGCGCGTGCATGTGGAACCGGCTCGGCCGCGGGACGCATCCGTGGAGCGCAAAGGCAGGTTCACAGAGGGAAACAAATAAGCAAATGGTAAAGTGTGACAATGGAAAAGGAAGGCCTGACCTGTGAATCAGACCTTTTCCACTGTTACTGCAGAGACTGCTGTACTACGTTTACCTGTTGATGCAAGTCAATGTTTTTGTCAGTTCTGTGGTCGATTGACATATTGGTAATGACACGGTTAGAACCGTTGTTGATCGCATTTTCGTGGATCTCTCTGGCAACTTCCATCAGCTGGTTTAAATCTCCTTCGATGACAGTGGCCGTGGGCGTGATCTGATAAGCCAATCCTTTTTGTTCAATCAGCCGAACTGCATCCGCAACATAAGAACTAAAGCTGGGGGAATTGGTCCCCACCGGGACAACACTAATTTCCAATAGAGGCATGAGAAATCACTCCTTCTTTACTATACATTGAGAGGATTTCCCACTTTACGTCTGCTATACCTAAAACTTTGCCGGCAATCGTTTACCCGACAGAGAACGGCGCGGCAGCCTCCATTTGAAATACACAGACATCATGCGTAAAACTACAATCATTACAAACAATCCATACAACTGCACTGGATCATTCGTCTGGATCCAGTGCATGCCGATCAGAATACCGATTAAAATCGCCCATGCGGCGTAAATTTCATCATGCAACACCAGCGGCTTTCTGCCAGCAAACAGATCACGGATCATGCCTCCGCCAATTCCAGTCATCATCGCTGCCACCAGGACAGCACTGACTGGATGATGCATCATTGAGGCATAGAGGGAACCCTGAATAGCGAATGCGGATAAACCAATCGCATCAAAAAAAATCACCCACGGCCGCCAGCGCTGAATCCATGCGCTTGGCAAGATAAACACGATAAACAGCGTTAATAATCCAACTTTAAGTAAATTACCCTGTTCCCAAATCGCGGTTGCCGGTATGCCGATCAGCAGGTTGCGCACAATTCCGCCGCCAAATGCGGTGACCATTCCCAGCACGATTACACCTAAAATATCGTACTCTTCTTCCATCGCCACAAGTCCTCCGCTGACAGCGAAGGCGATGGTTCCGATGATATCCAGCACATCCCAAGTCAATTGAAATCTCACCTTTATCGCAGTTGTTCTTTTGCATCAGTATATCACGAAAACTTAAATTGCTATCAATGATAACTTACAGTAGAATCTATTAGAAACATTTGATAGTTTTAGATAATAATAGTTTTATAAGGCGAACAAATGTTTGCTTTCTTGCAGTCAATGATCTAAAATGATCCATATGAAGATTTCGTTTGTTTCATTAGTCATTGTTGAGAGAACTAAGTAGGAGATGATAACTTGAGCGATCGTAAGGCAGCACTAGATTCAGCACTTCGTTCAATTGAAAAACAATTCGGCAAGGGTTCCATTATGAAATTAGGGGAAGCTACCAACTTGATGACAGTGGAAACAGTTTCATCAGGCTCACTTGCGCTTGATATTGCGATGGGCGTAGGTGGTTATCCGCGCGGACGGATTATCGAGGTATATGGACCTGAGTCAAGCGGTAAAACCACTGTCGCGCTGCATGCGATTGCCGAAGTTCAGCGATTAGGCGGGCAGGCTGCCTTTATTGACGCTGAACATGCACTCGATCCCATTTATGCGCGCAATTTGGGCGTGAATATTGATGAACTGTTGATTGCGCAGCCAGACACTGGTGAACAAGCATTGGAAATTGCGGAAGCGCTGGTTCGGTCAGGTGCAGTGGAAGTGATTGTGATTGACTCAGTTGCTGCTTTGGTACCTAAGGCTGAAATTGAAGGGGAAATGGGTGACTCCCACGTTGGTTTGCAAGCCCGTTTAATGTCCCAGGCGCTGCGGAAACTGTCGGGTACCATTTCCAAATCCAAGACGATCGCGATTTTTATCAACCAAATCAGGGAGAAGATCGGGGTCATGTTCGGCAATCCAGAAACGACTACTGGTGGCCGTGCTCTGAAGTTCTATTCGTCCATCCGTCTTGAAGTAAGACGGGCAGAGTCGATTAAATTGGGCAATGATCTGGTTGGCAACCGGGTCAAAATCAAAGTGGTGAAAAACAAGGTTGCTCCTCCGTTTAAACAAGCCGAAGTAGATATCATGTTTGGAGAGGGTATCTCACGGGAAGGCAGCATTATCGATATTGGGGCCGATCTGGATATTGTCCAGAAGAGCGGTGCCTGGTATTCGTTTAACGAGGAGAGATTAGGCCAGGGGCGTGAAAACTCCAAACAGTACTTGAAGGAACATCCTGATATTTGCCAGCAAATTGAACAACGACTCCGCGAACACTTTAATGTGACAGGCGTTGTTCGTCAGATGAGCTCGCCAGTAGATAATGAAGAAGAGTTTGCAGATTCTGTGCTTGAGTAGCGGGAATCGGATATGGCAGGTCAATTAACCAGAATCGTTGCAGGCAAGGTTCACCCTGACCGGGTGAACCTTTATTTGGACGGCGAATATTGGGATTCGATTGATGCTGAGTTGGTCTATAGATACCAGCTGCATCCTGGCGATTCACTCTCTGATGATGTTTTGCAAGAACTCAAGCTGGCTGATTCACTTATACAAGCGAAAACGGCCGCATTGCGCTATCTTCGTGCGCGCAATCGATCCAAACTAGAGTTGGTCCGCTTCTTGGAGCGCAAGGGTTATGAAGAAACTATCACTGGCGAGGTGCTTGATCATCTGGCCAAGCTGCAATTAATCGATGATGCGTCATATGCTCAGGTTTTTATCAATGATCGACTGCGTTCCAATCCGAGAAGCAGGCGGATGCTGCGCTACGAATTATCACAGAAGGGTATTTCGCAGAGCGATATCGAATACGCATTGTCCACTGCGGATACAACCGAGCAGGAGGCAGCTCTGAGTCTAGTTAGAAAACGTGCGAAATCTTATCGCGAGGATAACGCGAAAAATTGGAAACTCAAGACTTACAAATGGCTGCAGTCGAAAGGCTTCAGTTCCTCTACAGCCATGCAGGCAATCGAACAGGTGATTCGCCATGAAATTTCAACTGTTGAATAAGTGATATAACTTGACAATCAGCAGTATTGAAGGATAGAATAATTATGCGTATGAATGACTTTTTTTGGTCTAACGTTTTCGTGACTTATGTACTGGTTGTTATTTAATGCAACAGGTCTGCTGCTCAAGTTCGGGCTGATGCGTCAGAACTGGAGGCGAGCAACTCGTGAATGTTTATTTGGGGATTGTGTTATGCTGTATATTCTTAATCCTCGGGTTTGTCTTTGGTTTTATCTGGCGCCGCACAGTGGCTGAAGGTAAATTGAAATCGGCTGAAGCAATGGCTGATCAACTTGTCGACAATGCCCGTCGTGAGGTAGAAGCTAACACCAAGGAATCCATTATTGAGGCTAAAGAAGAAGTACACAAGCTGCGTTCTGAAGCTGAACGTGAGATTCGTGAGAGACGAAACGAAGTTCAACGTCAGGAGCGCCGCATTGTACAGAAGGAAGAAGCGCTTGATCGCAAGGTTGATGCGATCGAGAAACGAAGTGAACTTTTGGCGTCTAAAGAACATCAAAATGAAGAAGAACGTGCGAAAATTGATGGATTGCTCCGTGAACAAGTTGTTGAGTTGGAACGAATAAGTGCATTGCCACGTGAAGAAGCACGTGCATTGATTTTAGCGAATGTAGAACAAGAATGTCGGCACGATGCGGCAGTTCTGATGAAAGAAATCGAACAACAAGCACGTGAAGAAGCGGAGAAGAAGGCAAGAGAAATAATTTGTACCGCTATTCAGCGTTGTGCTGCAGACCATGTGGCTGAAACCACTGTTTCAGTAGTGGCGTTGCCAAATGATGAAATGAAGGGTCGTATTATTGGTCGGGAAGGCCGCAATATTCGCGCATTGGAGACTTTGACTGGTATAGACCTGATTATCGATGATACACCAGAAGCAGTCATTCTTTCCGGTTTTGATCCTGTTCGTCGGGAGATTGCTCGAGTTGCACTTGAAAAACTCGTTGCTGACGGACGTATTCATCCTGCCAGAATTGAAGAAATGGTCGAGAAGGCAAGACGTGAGATTGAAGAGCGCGTCCGTGAAGAAGGCGAAGCAGCTACATTTGAAACAGGCATAACCGGTATCCATCCTGACTTGATTAAAGTGTTGGGAAGACTCAAATATCGTACAAGCTATGGACAAAACGTGCTTAAGCATTCAATTGAAGTAGCTCATTTATCGGGGTTAATGGCGGCTGAGTTAGGTCTGGATATTAATTTAGCGAAACGCGCAGGACTTCTGCATGATATTGGCAAAGCTATCACGCATGAAATTGAAGGTTCCCATGTTGAGATTGGGATGGACTTAGCTAAGAAGTATAAGGAACACCCAGTTGTTTTGAACGCTATTGGTGCTCATCATGGAGATATTGAATTTAATCATCCAATATCGCTTCTCGTGGGAGCTGCTGACGCGCTGTCCGCAGCAAGACCGGGTGCACGAAGAGAGACATTAGACATTTATATTAAACGTTTAGAAAAACTGGAGGAAATCGCGGAATCATTTGAAGGTGTTGAGAAATCATATGCCATTCAAGCTGGCCGTGAGATCCGTATTATTGTCAAACCCGAGCTAGTAGATGATGCAGAATCGGTACGAGTGGCCCGTGATATTTCAAAACGGATCGAGAGTGAACTTGATTATCCCGGCCAGATCAAAGTGACCGTAATTCGCGAGACCAGAGCGGTCGAATACGCAAAATAAGGTAGCCAATTGGCTACCTTATTTTTTCTCTCTTCGCGAATTTAGAGTGGGATATACTTCCGGTATTAAGACTTACTTCCAGTTGCACGCGGAAGGAACTTTAATGGCTATTGTCGAAGCATTGTTCAATCGGATAATTGATTAAACAATGAAAGTAGGATTTTAAGTCATGCTTGCATCGCTGCCAAAACGCGGCATTCAATATTTAATTTCCATTTTAATGGAGATTTACAATTTATCGATGGTGGCTTACAACCATAATGAGAATTTGCTGACTTTCACTTATTTAATGGCTCAACCGATTTCGGATGATCAACTTAGTCCCTTTAAGAAGAGCATTTTCAATCATCTAAACGTATTAGGCATGTTAAATCAAGAGTTCCTTGTTGAAGACCCAGTTGTGATCGAATCCAGAGTCCTGTCATATTATGACCAAACCAGCCAGGTGTCGGTTTTAACTTACTCGGTTCCGGTGATGAGTTTTCATATCCAGGCGCTGCGAATCATTTCTAAGCTTGTCGATCAAGAACTTCAGCCTGGAATTGTCAGAAGCTCATCTGAAGCTCTTGATTACGTATCACTGTTAGCAGATGACATCATCAATCAAGGGATAAGGGCAGAGAACGCTTTTCCATCCTCATCGCCCTCGAAGGTTTATCGTGAAGGTACCCGGATTTTTGTGGCATACTAAGGGAGAAGAGTATTCCGCTATGACAATTCAATTTAATAAGTGGGTGAATAATGATACGGTTATTGTTTCTCGGTGATGTGGTAGGAGAACCAGGTATCAGATGTTTACAAATTGGCTTACAGGAAATAAGCCAGGCCTATCAGCCGGATCTGATTCTGGCCAATGGCGAGAATTCTGCTCCAGAAGGCAAAGGACTGTCTGTTTCCGCAGCGGAACGTTTATGGGATGCAGGTGTTGAAATCATTACACTTGGCAATCATGCGTGGGATCATCGGGATGTGATCAATCGGCTGCATCAGGATCTCAGAATTGTTCGTCCTGCCAATTATCCTGGGAATGCGCCAGGGCATGGCTTCACATTTGTAACAGTAAAAGGGATTGAACTCCTCATTATCAACATGCTGGGCAGAGCATTTATGACGCCAGTGGATTGTCCGTTTCAGAAACTGGACCAAATCCTCGCAGAGCAAGGAAGTCGATCACGTCATATTCTGTTGGATTTTCATGCCGAAACTACATCAGAAAAATTAGCAATGGCTTGGGACTTTGATGGACGCATCTCGGCCATCCTCGGTA
>JAQBPP010000093.1 GCA_028287455.1 Bacilli bacterium
GGCCAAAGTTTACCCCGTCCCGGCTGCAATCGATCGTCAAGTGGCCGAACTCCGACGTTCTTCCTGGGGAATCGGCATCGATCAACTATCAGCGGAGCAGCAGCAGTATCTGGCCGATTGGAATCAATAACACAGCAGCTCGCATACGCTAAGTGAAAGAATTTCGTGGGAGGCAGACAGCCATGAAACTCATCGGGCTTAGCGGCGGGATTTCAACGATTAACGAGGAATTGCAAGGCACAACTGTGAGCCTTGATTATACGAACGGTGTGCTGCGCGCCGGCGGACTGCCGGTCATCATCCCGGCCGGATTCACCAGCGAGCAGGTGTGCGCGCTGTGTGACCAGCTGCAAGGACTGATACTCACAGGCGGGGATGATGTCGATCCCGGGCTGTTTGGGGAAGACCCGCAACCGGGTCTGGGGCAGGTGAACCCGCAGCGCGACCAGTTGGAACTTGCGCTTGTGCGCGGCATGATGGAGCGCACCAAACCAGTGCTGGGCATCTGCCGAGGCATTCAGGTGCTGAATGTTGCGCTTGGGGGCAGTCTTTATCAGGATATCCCGCGGCAGGTTCGAGGCGCGATTTTACATCGGCAAAAGGGGCCGCGCGGTTATCAGTCGCACCGCATTTCCATTCTGGCCGGTTCAAAACTTGCTTCTATTGCTGGTGATCAAGAGTGCAAAGTGAATTCGTTTCACCATCAAGGCATTAAAGACCTGGCGCCAGGTCTTGAGGTTACCGCAGTGGCGCCCGACGGGATCATTGAGGCGGTCGAGCTGGCCAATTATCCTTTTTTGGTTGGAGTCCAGTGGCATCCGGAGAATCTGTGGCAAAACGACTCTGCTGCATTTCAGCTGTTCCAACAATTTGTGGACAGTATTGTTGTCCCCTAGCTTGTCCGTCTGCCGCATCTTCCCTACAGCAGGCGCAAGAGACGCCTAGCGAAGGGAGGAATCGGGAATGCAAAGAAATCCTCAGGCAGCAACGCTTGTGATTCAAGTGCAAACCGGTGTGACCGCAGCAGGCAAGCCCATGGTGAAATCCAAGAGCTACCCTATCATTGATCCGTCAGCCACAGATGATCAGGTGTACGCAATTGGACAGGCGATCGCAAGTCTGCAGCAAGAGCCGGCAGTCGCCATTGAGCGATTGGATCGTGCGGTTCTGGTTGCGACACCCGCTTCATCCACCACCCCATAAAGGAGGAAATCAGATGACCAAAGTATTGGACCTTCTGTTTGTGACCGATCAGCATAAAACGGTCCGCATTCCGATTCAAAACGCCATTGAGCCTGTCGATGCCGCCAAAGTGGGAGCGGTGTTGGACCAACTGGTGACCAGCGGCGTACTGCAATTCAAAACAGGCCACGTCATCCAGAAATCTGGCGCTCAGCTGCACGACGCACAAGTCACCACCGTTGTAAGCAGCTAAGCCAAAACGCAGCATGATCAAACTCAGAGGAGCCTATGCGTCAGCAGGCTCCTCTACTAATTTCACCAGTTGTTCCTGCAGCTCGCCAGGTGTACTTGCTTGCAGTATTTTCGCATCATTGACGATTACAAAAGGCCTTCGAATGCAACCGGAGCAGTTCCCGAGGCAGCTCCAGTTGCGCAGCTGAATGTTCGGGTAATTCTCTTCTAAAAATGTGCGGATCCGATCAGAACCGTTATCCGCATTCCCAATACAGAAATCACATTTAGTAACGATCATTTGTTTCCCCCTGCAAACCCGATAACTTACCTTTATGGTAGCATCATTTGACTCTGGGAAAAACCCCATTGTACAATTACTTAACGTAAATCGAGCGGGGGTTCAATCTATGTTTGATGTGGTTTCGCTAGGTGAAATGATTATTGATTTCCTTCCCAATGAAACGGGCAGGTCAATACGGCATGTTTCCGGCTTTAAGACTGCACCAGGCGGCGCGCCCGCGAATGTAGCGGTAGCCATTGCCCGGCTCGGCGGGCAGGCTGCATTTATTGGCAAAGTCGGCCAGGATGAGTTCGGCGCCTTGCTCGCCGATCAATTGCAAACGGAGGGTGTAAATACTGCAGGACTACGCTTCACGACAGAAGCGAATACAGGTCTCGCTTTCGTGCAGATTTCAGACACTGGTGAACGCAGTTTCCTCTTTTACCGCAATCCGTCTGCAGACATGCTGCTTGATGTGCAGGATCTGAAGCTGGATCTGCTGCAAAGTACAGTGATCTTTCACTACGGTTCATTGACACAAATCGGCGAACGCTCAAAAGAAGCCACTTTGGCCGCCATTCACAGTGCGCGTGCCGGGCAAGCGATCCTGTCTTACGATGTCAATATTCGTCCTGCTCTCTGGCCCTCGATTGATGCGGCTCGCGAACAAATTCAATCCACCATCCCTTATTGTGATATTTTGAAAGTGTCCGAAGAAGAAGTCGAGCTCCTGACCGGACAAACCGATATAGAAGCGGGATCATTGCAATTGCTGCATCAAGGACCGCAGCTCGTGCTGGTTACGTTAGGTGAGCGTGGAACGTATTACCGCACACCCGAATTATCCGGTTATGTGAAGCCCTATCAAGTCCGGGTGGTGGATACAACAGGCGCAGGAGATGCGTTTATGGCCGGTTTTCTGCGGCAGTTGGCTGATCGCGTGCGTGGTCGTTCTTTGGCGGCTTCCATTGGATGTGAGGAAGAGATCAAAGAGATGTTGAGATACGCAAACGCCGCTGGCGCACTTACAGTGACCCGCATGGGTGC
>JAQBPP010000094.1 GCA_028287455.1 Bacilli bacterium
CGCTGAGCACCGCTGCCAGATGCCCTTTAACCAAGCTATCGATCACGATAACTTCTTCGCCCTGTTCCAGTAACTCCAGGACACAATGGCTGCCCACATAACCTGCACCGCCTGTCACCAAGATTGCCATTAGTTACCCCCGTCAGTTAGTTCATGCGCTCCATCACCAATGGAACAAACATAGAATGCAGGCGTGAGTCCAGTGGTTTTTGTGTATCCTTGCGCTACTTGCTGCCTGAATAGTTCTACCGCATCCAGGTGCACCACACTGACTGAGCAACCGCCAAAGCCTGCGCCCGTCATCCGCGTGCCTATACAGCCATCCACCCTGCGCGCCTCATCAAACAGCGCATCCAGTTCAATGCCTGTTACTTCATATTGATCGCGCAGTGACTCATGCGATTGCATCATACATTGTCCAAACGCCAGTAAATCACCGGCCTGCAAAGCATCCATTGAGGCCTGCACCCGTGCGTTTTCTGTCACCACGTGTTCCAGACGTTTGCGAATGATGGGGGATTCAACTTTGTCTGACACTTGCCTCCAGTGTTCCACTGACACTTCGCCAAGACAAGTGGCACTCTGCAGATAAGGTTGGAGGATCCCAAATCCCTGTTCACATTCGCTGCGGCGCTCATTGTATTTCGAATCAGCGAGCTCTCTTCTCTTGTTGGTGTTGGTGATGACCAGTTGGTAATCCCCCAGCAAAAGAGGCACATACTGAAATTCCAGAGTCTCGCATTTGAGCAGCATCGCATGCCCCGCTTTGCCCATGCCTGATGCGAATTGGTCCATGATGCCGCAGTTGACACCGATAAACTGGTTTTCTGCGCGCTGAGCTGCTTGCACCAGCCAGATCATCGGCATCCCGGCTCCAGTGAGCGCATTTAATGCCACTGCCGTCACCAATTCGATCGATGCCGATGAGGAAAGCCCGGCCCCATTTGGGATATTGCCGTGGAACAGGATGTCAAAACCGGGAACCTGGATCCCCTTTGTTTGAAATTCACGAATCATGCCTTTGGGGTAATTGGCCCAGTCATCTTCCGGCTTGTAGATCAGTTCCGTCAGATCGCATTCTGCTTGCCTAACAAAGCCAGTCGACGCCAATCGGCAGACTGAATCCGGACGCCGTCTGGCTGCTGCCCATGTTCCAAATGTCAGTGCTGCTGGAAATACATAACCACCTGTGTAATCCGTATGTTCTCCAATCAAATTTACACGGCCAGGCGCGAAAAACAGTCGGATCGGCTCTGTGCCAGCTCCGAACAGCTGTTCAAACTGCTCGTATAACCCATCAGTTTCACTCATTTCTGACGTCCCTCTTTTCTTAGGTAGCGGTCGTATGCTGCCCGAAAATGAACCGCAGTGTCCTCCACTGAATGCGGATTGCAAGCCGCCCACGCTCCCATTTCGGACGAGGCGTAGTATTTAATTTTGTTCTCGTCTCTCAGCGGTGGGTAAAATTCAATATGAAAATGATAGTAATCTTCCACAGTTTCACTGTTCACTGGCCGTTGATGAATAACCATCATATATGGAAACAACTTGTCAAACAGGGCATCCATCGCGCCGGTCATGTCTTTTAAAAGCTCGGCCAGACTCCTTTTTTCTGCAGCGGTAAAATCAAGCAGCGAGGTCTTGTGATTCTTGCTCACAATAAACAGCCCATAAGGATAATCAGTAAAGAATGGCAAATACGCAAGAAAATGCTCATTTTCCGCGATGACACGTTTCTCAAACTCTTGTTCAGCACTGTTCATGTCGCAAATCAGGCAGTGCCCGGTCGAAACAAAATGCTTTTGACAGTTTTCCAATTCAGCCCGAATTTTCAGAGGCATTTGCGAATAGGCATAGATTTGCCCGTGTGGATGAGGCATCGTTACGCCGCATTCCGCTCCGCGGTTCTCGAAAATCATCACATATTTGTGCCGCGGATCCTGACTCAATGCGGAAAAACGATCAGTCCACAGATTCACCAGCTTCACTAAATGATCCACTGGCAGCTCTGGCAGCGTCACCGTATGCTCTGGTGAATAAAGAATCACTTCACATTTCCCCACCGATTGTTCGGTACGATACAAAGCGGTCGCAACCGGATCCGGCTCAGGAGGATTCGGAGACAATGCAGGGAAATCATTGTCATGTTGGTGAACCTCATAGTGATCCGGCACTTTCCCCGAGCCGGGACAAAAAGGACAGTAATCCTGGGGCATATTCGGCCGATGTTGACGATTGGATGCCACCATCGTCCAATCATCCAGCAAAGGGTTATATCGAAGTTCTGCCAAAATTAGCACTCCATTCTTAATTAATTTAATAAACTAAGTATAACAAAGCAGGTCGCAAATAATGAACTTTTTTTTCGCCGTCTTTACTAGTTAAAGAACCGCAGCCCTTGGGAACGGGAGCAGGGCTGCGGTCTTTCTCTAATTTTCAAATAAGCAGCGCAAGTCTAGACATACTTCGGCAGCCAATCTCCATGTGCTTCGATCAGGTCATCACAAAGTGCTACGATGTCATCAATAGACAGTTCAGCTGACGTGTGTGGATCCAGCAATGCTGCGTGATAAATATGTTCTTTTTTGCCGGTGATTGCCGCCTCAATGGTCAGCAGTTGGGTGTTGATGTTGGTGCGGTTAAGCGCTGCAAGCTGCGGTGGCAAATCGCCGACATAACACGGCGTCACACCCGAGCGATCTACCAAGCAAGGTACTTCTACACAAGCGTCAGTTGGAAGGTTTGAGATTAAACCGCCGGTATTTAACACGTTGCCGCCGATTTTAAACACTTCGTCTGTTTCCATGGCATTAAGCATATAAGAAGCATATTCACTGGAGCGCTTATGTGTAATCGACTGATTGTTCACGAGATCTTCCCGCATGTTTTCCCAGCGTTCGATCTGCCGGATGCAGCGGCGTGGATATTCATCGAGCGGAATGTTGAAGCGCTCAATGAGTTCCGGATAGCTTTTCTTAATGAAATAAGGCAGATATTCTGCATTATGTTCGGATGATTCAGTGACATAGTAGCCAAACCGGAACATCATCTCATAGCGAACCATGTTGTTATGTTTCGTTTGTTGTTTCTCAGCTGCACGGCGCTTGATTTCCGGATATAAATCTTCTCCATTGCGGGTAATTTCGAGCAGCCACGCCATGTGATTGATGCCTGCAATTTTCCATTGCAGATTATCGAAAGGCATATCCAATTGACGCAGTAAATGAGATGCACAACCCTGAACGCTGTGGCATAACCCCACAGTTTTGATGCCGCCGTAGCGATTCATGACGTTTGTTAGAACTGCCATCGGATTGGTGTAATTCAGAAACCAGGCATCCGGACACACTTCCTGCATATCCTGTGCAAAATCAAGCATGACAGGAATCGTCCGGAGATTGCGGAAAATCCCGCCAATGCCTAATGTGTCTGCAATCGTCTGACGCAGGCCGTATTTTTTAGGCACCTCAAAATCGGTGATCGTACACGGATCATAACCCCCGACTTGAATGGCGTTAACGACGTATTTTGCTCCTGACAGCGCTTGTTTTCGATCAGTATACGCTTTCACCTTGACCGTACTGCCCAAGCTTTGTTTCAAATTGTTCAGCATATTTTCTGAGTCTTGCAGACGCTGCGGGTTAATGTCAAACAGCGCGAACTCAAATTCCTGCAGGCTTGGGGTCAGCATGCAATCCCCTAATACGTTCTTCGCAAACACTGTACTTCCAGCACCCAAAAAGGTAATTTTCAAACTGTGTTCCTCCTCGTCAATAAAATCTTGCGATTGATTGAAACTCACAAACTACATTAGTAATGAAAGTGAATCCTCTATATAGTAAGATAAAGTGACAAGTCTATATTGCTCAAGAGTAAATTCGTGACGATTGGGGGTAAAATATTGCGACCTGCAATTCGGCAAACTTCTGTAGGCTTTCAGCTTGTCTCTTCCCTCCCTTTAATCCGCTTGACTGGAATCGGATGGGAACATCAAACTACTTCCACCTATTATTGGGACGGTCGCACCAGGCGCTGCAACCCGCACTGTTTGCTGCAATACACGCTCAGTGGACATGGTGAGGTGGAAATCGAAGGGACCGTCTACAGGCTGCAGCAGGGTGATGCGTTCCTGGTGGAGATTCCTGGGGAACATTGTTATCGCCTGCCCGAAGCGTCCGATGGTTGGGAAATTCTGTACATTTGCTTCTCTATGGAAGCGCTGCCGCTTTGGCAGCAATTAAAATCTATGGCGGGCTCCATTATCTCCCTCCCGCAAAACAGTTCATTTTTAGTGCAGTTATGGGATACCTACCGATTAGCGGTAGAGAATCAATTAACTGATGTGTACCAATGCTCGAAGCACGCCTACCAACTGCTGATGGAACTAAACAGCCACTTTCACAACAATCGGGAAGTCTCCACGATCACTCAGCCGATCGAATCGTGTCGACAGTTTATTCATGCACAGTTCGCCGAGTCGATCGGTTTGGATGAAATGGCCGCAGCGGCCGGAATATCGAAGTTTCATCTGATCAGGCAGTTTGATCAGCTGCTCGGCATCACACCCACCCGGTATTTGATCAAGGTACGATTGGAAAAAGCAGTTTTGTTGTTAATTCATCAAACCGGCATGGATTTGGAGGAAGTTGCTCAGCAGGTTGGGTTTTCATGCGGCAATTACTTCGGGAAGGTGTTTAAAAAATATACAGGGATGACACCGGCCGTTTTTCGGTCGAGTTATCACCCCTTTGAGGTCAGCCATGTACAGATGTAACCAAGTCTGAAATACCAAATCATTGCGTAAGGAATGATAACAGTTTTCCTCGTTGAATCCCAGATTACATTCTCCAGTACCTGAACTAGCAATTACCGTTGCGCAAGGTATGATAAGAG